>JAEWNX010000445.1 GCA_023461135.1 Pseudomonadota bacterium | reverse complement strand
ATACCGGCTTGACCCGGCGGCGTTTTGGTCTCGATTTCATATGTATGGCCAGCGGCACGATCGACCCCGCCGAAGTACAAAAGTTCAGCGCGCTCGCGGCTGAGTGGTGGAATCCAAAAGGCCCGTTCGGCGCCCTCCACCGCATGAACCCGGTGCGCCTCCAATACATCCGCGATCTATGCGCGGAGCATTTTCTTCCCCCGCTTGCGGGGGAGGCAGATCGCGAAGCGATCGGAGGGGGCGACGAGCCGCAATCGCTTGCAAGCACTGCGGCGCACCGCCCCCTCAATCACGCTTCGCGTGACAGCTCCCCCGCACGCGGGGGAGCAAAGAAGCAAGCGCTCGCCGGCCTTAGCGTGCTCGACCTCGGTTGCGGCGGCGGTCTCGTCTCGGCGCCACTCGCGCGCATGGGCGCGAAGGTCGCGGCCATCGATGCCTCTGAAGAAGCCATTGGCGCCGCCCGCGTTTACGCAGGCCAAGCCGGACTCGACATCGACTACCGCTGCATGACGGCCGAAGCGCTCGTTGAGAAGGGTGACCGATTCGATCTCGTCGCCGCGCTCGAGATCGTTGAGCACGTTGCCGATGTGACGGCGTTCCTCGGCGCCGCATCAGCGCTGGTGAAGCCCGGCGGCCTGCTTGTGCTCTCCACCATCAACCGCACGCCGAAAGCGCGCGCGCTCGCCATCACCGGCGGTGAGCGCATTCTGAAATGGGCGCCGGAGGGTGCGCACGATTACGAGAAGCTGGTGACGCCAGAGGAAATACGCGCGGGCGCGCCGGCGCTGAGCTGGCGCGAGCCTGTCGGCATCACCTATCAGCCGCTCGGCAGCGGCTGGGCGCTCACGCGCGACGTGTCAGTGAATTATCTCATCGCCGGTGCGAAGCCGGCTTAGCGGATCGTTGAACGTCTCAAGCGCGACGATGCGGCCCGCGTCGGTGAGATCGCGGATCTGGAAGCCGTCAGCGTTATGCCGCTTGCGCGCATCCGCGCCCCTCGCGCGCGCAAACCACTCCGCAGTCGCGAGATCGCAGTCCGCATCGATGGCGACGCAGACCGTTTCCTCTTCGGTGGTTTCCGTCAGGTATTCGACCCGGTAGCGCACGACCAACTCCCCAGAGCTGGCATAAGTGTACCTATTCAAACGATTTCCGCGTCTGCCGCTTAGCTAGTCCGGACGGCCTAGTCCAATGAACTCGAAGGCAGGGAACTTTCGCCTGCTGCGTCCGAGCAACTAGTTCAGCTTCTTGTTCGGCAGCTTCGGCGCAAGTTCCGGCGGGAGCGGCGACGCGGGAATGCCCTCTTCGGCCAGTTCCCGTGCTTCTTCGGGCGTTGCTTCGCCCCAGATCGCGCGCTCTTCAGTCTCGCCCGTATGCATCTTCCGCGCTTCGTCGGCGAACTTGTCGCCGACATAGTCGAAATTGTCCTTGATGTGCTCGCGCACCTTCTGCGCCATCGCCATGGCGACCGCGCGTTCCTTCTGCGCCTCTTTCTTGCGCGACGTACGCACCGCCGGCGCCATCGGCGCTTTGACCACGTGCGTCGAACCGCAGTGCGGGCATTCGATCAAGCCGGCTTCCGCCTGCTTGTCGTAATCGGCGATCGAGCCAAACCAGGCGTCGAACTCATCACCGTTGTCGCACTTGAGGTCGTACCGGATCATGGTCCCGAAAAATCCCGTCCGCCTTGCCACGCGGGAATTTTTGCGCGGGCGGCTGCGACGGAATCTAGGTCGAGATCGGCGACGATGAAACCAGGTTCGTCATGCGGGAGTGCAGAGAGCACCTTCCCCCACGGATCGATGATAATCGAATGACCCCAGGTTGAGCGGCCATCCTCATGCCGTCCGCCCTGCGCCGGCGCGATGATAAAGCAGTGCGTTTCAATCGCCCGCGCCCGCAACAACACTTCCCAGTGCGCTTGCCCCGTCGGCACCGTAAACGCCGCCGGCACCGCGATGATCTCCGCGCCCGCCCGTGCAAGCGCGCTGTAGAGCCCGGCAAAGCGCACGTCGTAGCAAATGGTCAGGCCGACCTTCGCGCCCATCGGCCCTTCGACGACGACAGCGTTCGCGCCGCCTTGGACCGTGTCGCTCTCGCGGTAATTCTCACCGCCGCCCAGCGTCACGTCGAACAGATTGATCTTGTCGTACCGCGCCGCGATCTTGCCATCGGGCGTGAAGAAGAACGAGCGGTTGAACACCTTGCCATCGCCCGTCGCGATCGGGGCCGAGCCCAGCAACAGATAGACGCCAAGCTCTTGCGCCGCGCGTCCCCAAGCCACAAGCTCAGGATCGCCCTTCTCGGGACCAACCGCCGCGAACAACCGCTCGCGGTCGCGGTCCAAGCGCACCGTCATTTCCGGCGTCGCGATCAGCCGCGCGCCGGCTGCGGCTGCTTCACGCAGAAACGGCATGGCAGCCGCGCGGTTCGCCGCAGCATCGATCCCAGAGCGCAGTTGAACGGCGGCGACGCGAAGCTTGCGCATCACGCGTTCGCCAAAATCTGGTCGAGCGCGCCGCGCTGCTCCAAGGCGTGGAGGTCGTCGCAGCCGCCAATGTGCATGTCGCCGATAAAGATCTGCGGGAAGGTCCACCGCCCGGAACGCGACACCATTTCCTGTCGCTTTTCCGGACACCCCGTGGCGTCGATCTCCCGCACGTTCGCGCCCTTACGTTGCAGCAGCGAAATCGCCCGTGTGCAGTACGGGCAGAACGAGCGCGTATAGACCGTGACGTCAGCCATCCCGACTCAGATCCTCTCACACAAGGATATCTGTTGGCCTAACGACGCGCGCCAGTGTCAGGCCATGCACTTCTGCAGCCCCCGCTTTACGCAATGCACGGGCGCACGCCTCCAAAGTCGCCCCCGTGGTGAACACATCGTCAACAACGACGATCGTTTTGCCTTCGAAGCGCCCGCTGGCCTTGATCGCCCCGCCCACGTTGCGCCGCCGTTCCGACGCCGACAGCCCCGCCTGGCTCTTGCGCCGTTTGGTGCGGCGCAGCGCGCCGGGCTTCCAGCGCTTACCGGACGAAGCCGCGAGCGCCTGCGCCAGCCAGGCCGCCTGGTTGAAGCTGCGCACAGCCAGACGCGTCCAGTGCATCGGCGCGGGCGCGATGAAGTCCGCGCGCTGCAGCGTCTCGCCGGCGGCGGCTGACATCCAGCGCGCGAACACTGGCAAGCCATCGCGCCGTCCGCCACGCTTGAGATCGAGGATCAGCCGCCGGGCGTGATCGTCATAGACAAGCGCCGCGCGGGCGCTGTCGTAGGCGGGCTTGCGCCCTGAGCAGGCGCCGCAGACGGCGTTCGGGCCAGCATCGTCCGGCAGCGGAAAGCCGCAGCGCGAGCAAAGCGGATCGGCCAGGAACTTGAGCTCGCCCCACAGCGCCGGCTCAATCACGCCCGGCCGGTCGACGCTCTCTTCGGAAAGCAGCGACCGCGGCGGCCAGATGAGGTCCGACAGCCGCGAGACCACGCCGCGTTTCCTGAACGAGCCAACCGCGCGATAGGATGACGTCATGTCAGCGCCCCCGCGCCCATTCGAGCCACGCCTCGTGCGCCAGCGCAAGCGCCGCGCTCGCGCGGGCTTTCGCGAGGCGGCTTTCCTGCACCAGCGGGCGGCCGCGGATTTGGTGGAGCGCCTGGAAGCGATCCCGCGCCGCTTCGAGCGCGTGCTGGCGTTGGGCGGCGAAGGCTTGGTCTCCGAAGAAATCGCGCAGCGCCCCGACCTCGCGGCGCGCATCGGCCACGTCACCGAAGCGAGCCTAGCCGATGTCGATCCCGAACACCTTCCCTACGCGGCCGGCTCGTTCGATCTCATCGTCGCCCCACTCGCACTGCACTGGATCAACGACCTCCCCGGCGCGCTGGTGCAGCTGCGCCTCGCGCTAAAGCCGGATGGGTTGCTGCTCGCCTCGCTCTTCGGCGGCGAAACGCTGAACGAGCTGCGCCTCTCCCTCCTCGAAGCAGAGTCAGAACTCACCGGCGGCGCCGCCATGCGCGTCGCGCCCTTCGCGGATTTGCAGGACATCGCCGGGCTTTTGCAACGCGCCGGCTTCGCGCTTCCCGCCGCCGACCGCGACGTCGTCACCGTGCGCTACGGCGAACCCATGCGCCTGCTCGCGGACCTCCGCGCCATGGGCGAAACCGCCGCGCTCGCCGACCGTCCCCCGCGCAACCTGAGCCGCCGCATCCTAGCGCGCGCGTTCGACATGTACCGCGATCGCTTCGCTGACACAGAAGGCCGCATCCGCGCCACCTTCGAAATTCTCACCGCCACCGGCTGGTCCCCACACGAAAGCCAGCAAAAGCCGCTAAAGCCGGGGAGTGCGACGGCGCGGCTGGCGGATGCGTTAGGAACGAAGGAGCGGAACGCGGGGGATAAGGCGGGCCAGTGATCCAATCAAGGAGACTCGTCGAAGCTTAGCCCTTGTTGAATTTCCTGAAACACGGCGAACAACTCATCACCGGAAAGGGTCGGAGACTCCACGTACGTTTGCAGGACTTGTCGGCGCGTCACCATGCCAGCGAAGTTGAACTGACGACCCGTGTTGTCATGACCATAGTACGCAACCATGGCACCCCATGGCTGCGGCGCAACAACCGGCTCAGCAATAGTCATAAGTCGCCCGTATTCTTCGGCGGCCTGGCGCTCTGCATTCATTCGCATTTGGACAAGGTGCTGCGCAGCGTCTTGCGGATCGACCTGAGAGCCGGTTACGTCCAACGACGAAATCACCAGCCGCACATCGTGAGCGCGCGAGACGAATGTCTTTTGTTCGGGATCATCCGACGGCAACTCGCGCCAGTCGCCGTTCAGGGTCAGCGAATAGTTGGGAGTGATCACGTGTAACTCCTGCGCCGTGGCCGGCGTCGGCTGAGAGCAGGCGGACGCACAACAAGCGATCACCAGCGCAAACAGGCGTGGTCTGATCATGTCCCCTCCGCTCCGCACAACCTGCCTCAGAGGATCGGCGCGTGCAACGCCCGGTAGTTGGTTGAAATCAACTTTCAACGCGGCAATCGCGTCATGCACCAGAACGTCAGCCCCGGCAGTTCGAACCCGCCTGTCACATCAAACCCGTGCCGCTGATAAAGCGCAACGTTACGCTCCGTGGACGCTTCCAGATACGCCACCGTCCCGGCGCGATCGAGCGGCGCCAGCGTTTCCTTCAGCAACGCCGAACCAATACCCTGTCCCTGCGCGGCGCTCGAGACGCCGAGAAACTGCAAGTGCGCATGTGGCACGGCGGGATGGTAGGTCGCGAGGCGCCGCCCCAAATCCTGCGCGCGCTGCATGCCGGCAGCGCCCGCGATGGAGAGAAAGAGCGGCGTGTAAAGCAGCTCGCGCCACCACGGAAAATCGAACGCCTTCAGCCCCGGCGCGAGCCAGATCGCCGCGCCCGCCAGTGCGCCGTTCGTCTCCGACACCCAAATCTCACGCTTCGGATTGAGCGCCTTGCGCACGATCGCGTCGAAGAACGCACGCCGCGCCTGCTCTTTGCGCCGGTCCTGCCGGAGCCAGTAATTGAGCCCCGCTTCATCGACGAAAGCGTCGCTGAGAACAGCAGCCGTTCCGTCCAGTTCGCCCGCGCGTTCGCCGCGAACGATCGGGCTCATACCTTCTCGGAAATCCGGATCGCGGCGCGGCAGCCGGCTTTGATCACGGCCGACAGCACAGAATAGCCGAACGCATCGCGCGCGCCTTGCTCAACGGCCGTGTCCTTGTGCGCGATTTCGTCTTCGCGGAAGCGATCCACGACATGCTTCAGCTCCGCATCCACACCGGCGAGCGCCTGGCTCTGGCGCCCGTAGTGCTCTTCGATCACGTCCTCGACCGCTTCGGTGCACGCGTGCGCCGCGCGCTCGCCCATCAGCGCCGTCGCCGCGCCCAGGCCAAAGCCCATCACGCGCCACAACGGCGCCATCACCGTCGGCCGCACGCTACGCTCCGCGAGCATGCGGTCGAACGTCTTCAAATGCTCCTGCTCGCCCGCTTCCATGTCGGCGATCACGCGCGCGGCGTGCGCTTTGCCTTCGATGCGGTCGAACACCGCGCGCTGGCCGCGATAAATCTGCACCGCGCCATATTCGCCGGCGTGATCGACGCGCAGCATTTCAGCAAGCCGCCGCTCGCGCACGTCTTCGCCAGGCATGGGCGGATGCTCTCTCATAGCTTCGGCTCACGTGCAGCCGCGACGCCAAACGTCAGCAGCGCCATCAGCAGCGAAGCAATGGCGTTCCAACCCGCCATCGACACGCCCCACATCTGCCAGGCAATCTCATCGCACTTCGGCACTTCGAACGTCTCGCCCTGACTGAAGTCCATTGGCCGAATGTCGTCGAGATCGATCCGCGCATCGCATTGCGCAATCACCCAATGCTGCTCCACCGCGACGTGATACATGCCCATCGCCGCACTCCCGAGCAGCACCAAGCCAACAACCATCACCGCCCACTGCGACCAGCCCGGCTTGAACCGCATCAGCACAAACGCCAGCACCGAAACGCCAATCACGCCCCAGTGCCAGTTGCGCTGGTCCAGGCACAGCGGGCACGGGCTGAGGCCCAACGTGTTCTGGAAATAGAGGATCGCGATCGCCAGCGTCACGCCGGAGAAAGCGAGCGTCACGAGCGGCCAAAGGGGTCGAAGCCGAGCCAGCATGGGATCAGTCTAGCCTAGAAACTCGTGTCCGTTCTGCGGCGCTGGGCCGCGCTAGTGCATGAACCGCAACGCGACCAGCGCCAGGACGATCACCACGGCCACGACCAGCAGCACCAGCCCCAGCCGCTTCTCCATAATCGGCGCGATCTGCGGCCCGAACTTCTGGAACACCCAAGCCACGATCGTGAAGCGCAGCCCCCGCGTGATGATTGACGCCACGATGAAGATCGGCAGCGAGAAATGCAGCGCGCCGGAGAGGATCGTCACCAGCTTATAGGGGATAGGCGTCAGGCCCTTGAGGAAAATGAACCACGCGCCCCACTGATCGTAGAACGCGCGCAGCTCCAGCTCGCGTTCACCGGAATAGCCAAAGAAGTTGAGAATGTGCCGGCCGACCTGGTCCATCAGGAACATGCCGATGGCGTAGCCAAGCAGGCCGCCCAGCACTGAGGCGACGGTGCACACCAGCGCATAGCGTAGCCATTTCTTAGGCTCCGCCGCCGCCATCGGCCCCAGCATCAAATCCGGCGGCAGCGGGAAGAACGAGCTTTCCGCAAACGAAATCGCAAACAGCGCCCGCTCCGCATTGGGGCTGCGGGCCGCGGACATCATCCGGTCTTTCATGGCGGTGAGCATGGGCGAGCCCGCTAGCACGGTTCGCGCCAGCCCCGAAGCGGCCTTTGTGCGGCGGATTTGACACCGCTCGACGGCCCTCTTAACCCTCCTGCCCCGCGCCAATGGCTATGCCCCAATGGCGGAATCGGTAGACGCAGCAGACTCAAAATCTGCCGTTGGCAACAACGTGTCCGTTCGAGTCGGACTTGGGGCACCATGGCGACGCGGGGGAATGCATGACCGACGCGGCCATCGCGGCTGAAGAAACCGGCTTCGGCCGCGTCGGGCGCTGGGTGGGGCTGATCCTCGGGCCTGCACTGGCTTTAGGCCTTCAGCTCTTGCCGCCGCCCGAAGGATTGTCC
>JAEWNX010000444.1 GCA_023461135.1 Pseudomonadota bacterium | reverse complement strand
CATTGGCTTCCGCACCGCCTGCGCCCCGCGCGCGCGGGCGCGCGCCGGGGCGGCCGCCGGTCTCGGCATCGCCGGCGTCGCGCTGTTGTCCTGGGAAGAGATCGCCGCGGCCAATTTCGGCATGCGTGCGCTGATCGGCATTGCGCTGACGCTCACCGCCGTCGTCGCGGCTGTCGTCGGCAACATCTTCGCGCGCCGCAACGAGTTGCTCAATGTCGGCCTCGCTGCGTCAACCGGTTGGGCGATGGGCTACGGCGCGTTGATCCTGGCCGTATTCGGTACTGCGACGGGCAGAGCCTGGGAATTCGAGCCGACCTGGGAATACGTGCTCTCGCTCCTCCACCTCACCGTCAACGGCTCGGTGATTGCGTTTCTGCTCTATTACGGCCTCGCGCGGCGGCGCGGCTACGCCACGGCTTCTTACATCTCCGCGCTCGCCCCGCCTGTGGCGATGGTTGTGTCGAGCCTGTTCGAAGCCAAGACGTGGGGCGTGCTCGCACTCGGCGGCGTCGCCCTGGTGCTCGCCGGCCAGTGGCTGCTCCTGAAGGCGAAGCGCTAGGGGAGAGCGAGCAACGCGGCGCGCGCGCCCGGCAGCAGCACGTTGTCAGCTTCGTTCTGGTTCAGGTTCGCCTGCATGTGGAGCAGGCTCAGGAACATCATCATGTTGTGCCGGCGCGAGAGCCCGGCTTGCGAGGCGTAAGCGTCGGCGTTCACCGCCGTTTCGCGCGCCAGCCATGCTTGCCAATCCTCGGCGCTGAATATTTCGCGCTGCGCTATGAAGATCAGCAGCCGCGACATGCGTTCGCTCTCGCCGTACGTGTAGAAATGCGCCTCCGGCGCCAATTGCGTCGCGATCGCATCACGGATGCGCGTCAGTTCCGGGCGCCCCAGCGCCGGATTGAGCGCGAGCTGCAGCAACAGGTCGGACCCGTGCGCCACGCCATGGCGCCAACCCTCGCGGTCATCGAATCCGCGATAATCCCGTACGCCAGTGAAATACGCGAGATGCATCGAGCAAATGCGCCCGCTGCGCCGGCGTCATGTACGCCTCGATCCGGTCCGCCCGCGCCACCTCCGAAAGCACCAGAGCCGCGAATGGCCGCTCGAAGCCGTCCCCCTCGGGCGCGGTCAGCCGCGCCTGTAAATCATCCGCGAGCCACAGCATCGTCGTATTGCTGAGCTGCCGGCCGCGCAGCCAATGCGCATACGCCTCAAACGCAATTCCGTCGCGCAAGCTCGGGTCCGGATCGCCCAAACACGCAGTCAACGCCCGCGCCAACGCAGCGCGCCGCGTCACGTCGGCGAGCTGCCACTCCGCGGCCTTGAGCGCATCGAGATCAGCGCGCGAATAGCCGGCCGCCGGCAGACACCGCGATTGCGCTTGTGCGGGTGCAGGCGTGCTTGCACAGGCCGCGAGGCCAAGCGCAGCGGCGAGGAGGGCGTACTTCATGACGCGCGTGTGTCACTGGGCGGCGCCACTCGCACGCGGTTTGCGACGAAAAGCCGTTCTGTAAGGCGGTTGGAGGTCGCTGGACCTCAGGACGCCCCGATGGGGACAACCGGGCTTGGCCGGTTAGGCGTGTTCGCGGTTGCGAGATGACTTGTCAGCCGTTCACGCCATGCGCCGCGCGCGCTAGAATGGCCCCAGGCCGGCTGGCCTGGCACAAGGCTTCCCTGGGGAGGGCGCAATGGGCATCGATATCGAGCCCGGCAACGCGATCGCCGTCATCGGCGTCGCGACCGGTTTGCTGGTGGCGCTGCTGCAATTCTGGTTCGGCACGCGCCATGAGCGCTTCGCCAACACACTGCTGATCATCGATCATCTCGAAAACCGCGACATGCTGAGCATCCGCCACCGCGTGGATGACATCATGGAGGCCGCCAACGCGCAGGGTTACGACTTCGACAAGCTTTCCGACGACGACCGCGCCGCCTTGTCGAGCGTGGCGAAGCTGTTCGGCCTCGTCGGCGTCCTCGCGCGCCGCAACAGCATCGACACCTCGATCGTCTATCCGGGATGGGCGCGCAACATCTGCGCCACCTGCGAGCGTCTCGAACCGTATTTCCGCTGGCGCGAGTCACTTCCGGGCGGCAAGGCGTTGAACGGCGACTTCAAATGGCTCGCCCGCAAAGTGCGCCGCTACTTCCGCTGACTGAGCTGCGGACGATCCCGGCGAGCGAGCCCTAAAGCCCGTTCGCCAGCTTGCGCTTGCGTTCGACGGAAGAGGGGATGCGCAGGCTCTCGCGATATTTCGCCACCGTGCGGCGAGCGATGTCGATGCCTTTTTCCATCAGGATTTCGACGATCCGGTCGTCGCTTAGAATCTCTGCCGGCGTCTCGCTGTCGATCAGCCCTTTGATCTGGTGCCGCACGGCTTCGGCCGAATGCGCTTCGCCGCCATCGGCGGCGTTGATCGAGGCGGTGAAGAAGTATTTCAGCTCGAACACGCCGCGCGCGCAGGAAAGGTATTTGTTCGAGGTGACGCGGCTGACGGTCGATTCGTGCATCTCGATCGCCGCGGCCACCGTTTTCAAGTTCAGCGGCCTGAGGTGCGCCACACCGTGCGCGAAAAAGCCGTCTTGCTGGCGCACGATCTCGCGCGACACTTTGAGGATCGTGCGCGCGCGTTGGTCGAGACTTTTCACCAGCCATGAGGCGTTCTGCGCGCATTCGGTCAGGAAGAGCTTGTCTTCCTGGCGCTTGGCGGTCTTGCACACCGTCGCGTAATAGCGTTGGTTCATCAGCACGCGCGGCATGGTGTCGGTGTTGAGCTCCACCAGCCACATCCCGTCCGGCGCTTGCTTGACGTACACGTCCGGCGCCACCGACTGCACCGCGCCGCCGCCGAACCCGGCGCCCGGCTTCGGCGTCAGCGCCCGCACTTCGGCGATCATCTCGGCCAGATCTTCGCGGTCGACGCCGCAGATCGTCATCAGCCGGTCAACAT
>JAEWNX010000443.1 GCA_023461135.1 Pseudomonadota bacterium | reverse complement strand
CAAATCCGTCCGCCATATGCGGGCGAAGCGCAAATCGTCGTCGCAACGGACCGCGTGATCGAAACGCGCACGGTGCGTGTCGACGCCGACGGCGCGACGATCGATCTGCCTGTGACGGCAGATTGGGGCTCGGGCGCTTACGTGCTCGTTACGGTGATGACGCCGCGCGATCCAGTCGCCTTGCCGGTGCCGCGCCGCGCCATCGGTGTGGCGTACGTGCCCGTCGACATGGGCAATCGCACGCTGCAAGTGGAAGCTGGCGCTGGCCTGCAGAACGTACGTCCGCGCACGACGATCACCGTTCCGGTGCAGGTGCGCAATGCGCCAGGCGGCGAACGCGTACGCGTCGCCATCGCCATGGTGGATGAGGGCATCCTCAACATCACGCGCTACCAGAGCCCGAACCCGGTCGATTATTTCTTCGGCCGGCGCGCGCTCGGCGTCGATGTGCGCGACGATTACGGGCGCTTGCTCAACCCGAACCTCGGCGCGCCCGCGACGGCGCGGCAAGGCGGCGACTCTTTGGGTGGCGAAGGCCTGACCGTCGTGCCCACGCGCACCGTGGCGATTGTCTCAGACATCGTCGAAGTGCGCGGAGGCCGCGCGAACATTGAAGTGCAGATACCTGACTTCAACGGCACGCTGCGCCTGATGGCCGTCGCTTGGAGCGACAGCGCGGTTGGACAGGACGCCGAACAGATTATCGTCCGCGATCCTGTGGTGGCCGAGCTCATCCTGCCGCGTTTCCTCGCGCCAGGCGATGAAGCGCAAGGCACGCTCAATATCGACAACGTGGAGGGGCCGAACGGCGCTTACACGGTGACGGTGTCTGGCTCGCAAACCGCGCAGATCGCCGCACAACCGCGACGCTTCACGCTCAATCGCGGTCAGCGGCAGACGGCGCTGATCCCGATCGCAGGCGGCCCGCTTGGCGTCGGCACGATCTCGCTGAGGCTCGATGGTCCGAACGGCTTCACGTCGATCGAACGAAGTTACGACATCCAGTCGCGCGCGCCGTTCATGCCCATCACCATCACCACGATGGAGCCGCTGGCGGCCGGAGCGTCGTGGCGCGCGCCGAGCGATGCGCTTGCGGCGTTCCAGCCGGGCGCGCAGGCGCTGATCTCGTTCTCGAACCTGGCGGGGATCGATCCCGCGCCGTTGCTGGATGAGCTCTACCGCTATCCGTACGGCTGCACCGAGCAGCTCACGAGCGTGGCGATGCCGCTGCTCTACTACAACACGCTGGCAAGCGAGGCGAACCGACAGCGCGATCCGCGCATCACGCGGCGGCTGCAGGATGCCGTGACGCAGATCCTCGACCGCCAAGGTCCGGACGGCGCGTTCGGGCTGTGGCACGCGGGTGATGGCTATGCCTCGCCGTGGCTCGGCGCGTATGCGGCGGACTTCCTGTGGCGGGCGCAGCGCGCGGGCCTGGCCGTGCCGCGTCAGCCAATGCAGCAGGCGTACGCGGCGCTCCGCCGTGTTGCGCGCCTGAACGACTTCGGCAGCGTCGGCTACAATTTCGAAGTCTACCGCTGGCCGGGCTCGAACGACACCGAGCAGCTCCTGCGTTCGCGCGCGGCGGCGTATGCGCTCTACGTGCTGGCGAAAGCGGGCGAGGCCGATATCGGCCAGCTCCGCTATTATCACGACACGCATCTCAACAACGAACCCTCGCCGCTGGCGCGCGCGCAGATCGGCGCGGCGCTCTATCACATGGGCGACCGTGCACGCTCACGTAATGCTTTCCGTCAAGCGGAACGCGCGCTGGGTTATCGCAACACCGGGGACTGGTATCAGTCTCCGCTGCGCGACCTCGCCGGCGTGTTGGCATTGGCTGCGGAAGCGGAAGACACCGAAATGGTGAACCGCCTGCGTCAGCGCCTCGAGCGCGATGCGCCGGATGCGGATCGCCTGATGACGCAGGAGCAAGCGCAATTGCTGCTCGCGGCGAACGCGCTGCTCGAACGCACGGGTCCGGTGAACGTGTCGCTCAATGGCCAGCAAATGGCCGAGCGGCGCATTATTGCCGACGCCCAGCGTTTGGCGTCGGGCCTCGTGTTCCGCAACAACGCGCGCGGCACGGTGTGGCGCTCGCTCTCGCTCAGCGGCGCGCCGCGCCAGGCGCCGCCGGCGATGCAAGCGGGATATGCGATCGATAAGCGCGTGTTCCGTATGGACGGCTCGATCGCCGACATCGAAAACGTGCGGCAGGGCGACCGCGTGGTGATTGTCGTCTCCGGCCAGCCGGACGGCGCGCGTAACTACCCGACCGTGCTTGTCGATCTTCTGCCCGCGGGTCTTGAGATCGAAACAGTGCTCTCGCCGGCCGATGTCGGCGGGACCAATTGGGATGGCACGGCGCGCACCGGTCCGTTTCACTGGGTCGGCGACATCACCTACGCGCAAGTCGCCGAAGCGCGGGACGATCGGTTCGTGGCGTCCGCCAACATCACCGGCAGCTTCCGCTTCGCCTACATCGCGCGCGCGGTGTCGCCCGGGCGTTACGCGCTGCCGGCGGCGCAGGTGGAGGACATGTACCGTCCCGGCGTGATGGCGCGCACCGCCACCGGCTCGATCCGCATCGCGCCGCGAGGAGGGTGATGTGAGACGCGGCCCGCGCGCAGCGCTGCCGCTGACGGCCAAGCAAAGGCCGTGGGCGGTCGCGCTGCTTGCGGTGCTGCTGACGCTGTTCACCTTGGACCAGCTCTTCCCGCCGCCGCTTGCCCGCGTGCGGGAAGTGTCGCCCGTCGTCGTTGATCGCAACGGCGAATGGCTGATGGCGTTCACGACGCGCCAGGGAACGTGGCGCCTGGAAGCACGGCTCGATGAAATCGATCCTGAATTCCAGCGGCGGCTGATCGCGATCGAAGACGAGCGTTTCTGGTTTCACCCCGGGGTCGATCCGATTGCGCTCGCACGCGCGAGCGTCTCATACGTGCGCGCCGGGCGCGTCACGCAGGGCGGCTCCACCATCACGATGCAGCTCGCGCGCCTGCTCGAACCGCGTCCGCGCACGATCCAGTCCAAGCTGATCGAGATCATCCGCGCCATGCAGATCGAGCGGCGCATGTCGAAGCGCCAGATTCTCGCCGCGTATCTGACGCTCGCGCCATATGGCGGCAATCTCGAAGGCGTCCGCGCGGCGAGCCGGGCGTACTTCCATCGCGATCCGCAATGGCTGGACGATGCGGAGATGGCGCTGCTGATTGCGCTGCCGCAAGCGCCCGAAGCGCGCCGGCCGGATCGCCATCCTGTCGCCGCGCGCGCTGCGCGCGATCGTGTGCTCGACATGTTCGTCCGCGCCGGGCTCATCTCACGCCGCCGCGCCGCGGAAGGCAAGCAGAGCGAGATTCCGGCGCGCGCGCCGTTCCCGTATTCCGCACCGCACGCCGCGCAGGCGCTGGTCGCCGAGCATCGCGGCGAGGGCGTGGTGCGCTCGTCGCTCGACGCGCGTCTGCAGCGCGACCTCGAAGCTCTGGCGCGGCGGCGTGTGGCGGGACTGGAG
>JAEWNX010000442.1 GCA_023461135.1 Pseudomonadota bacterium | reverse complement strand
CCACCATGCGCATGCTATTGATCGCAAGTCTTTCGGCGATAAGCGCCTGCACCGCCGCCGCCAATCCGCCCCTGCTCGCAAGCGCTGCTGACGAACCGGCGCTCGCCGTCGAGCAGCCCACCTCGTGGCTGGCCGCCGCCGACGTCGATTGCGATGTCCGCGCGATCCGTACCTCGAACGGCGTGCGTTTCGAAGCGAGCGCGTCCAGCGACGCCGGCGCCTCGGGCGAGTACGAGCTGGTCATCACCAAGCGCGACCGCGGCGGCGCATCCGACATCGTGCAAGGCGGCGAGTACGACTTGATTGCCGGAGAATCCCAATCGCTTGGCGGCGCCGAATTGAGCGTCGAGCGCGGCGGAGGCTACAGCGCACGGCTTGTGCTGCGCGACATGGCCGGCGTTGCGTGCAGTGCGGAGGAAAGCAAATGAAGCGTCTGGCAATTTCCACGGCGGCCGCATTGCTCGCGCTATCGCTCAGCGCACCGCCCGCCTCAGCGCAAGGATTCATGAGCATGATGATCCGCGCGCGCCAAGCCGAAGCGGCACGCGCCGCGAATGACGCGAGCGTCGTCCAGAACGGCGAGCGCAACGGCGCCGGCGCCGCGCAGGTCGGCCGCGGCAATGGCTTGCGCATTGTCCAGCAAGGTGACGACAATGCAGCCACGGTTCAGCAAAGCGGCAACAACAATACGGCTGGCGTGATTCAGCGCGGCCAAGGGCACACCGCCAGCGTTTCGCAGACAGGCGACAACAACGGCGCCTGCATCCTGCAGATGGGACGCAATACGAGCGCCAGCGTCGTGCAAACGGGCGGCGAACGCACCGGTTTCGTCGTCACGCCGCGCGGCGCGCGCGAAATGCGCAGCGCGCAAGCAGCCCGGCTCTGCGGCGTCTAACGGCGTTCGAGGCGGCTATCTGGGAGAGCCGTGCGGCTGGCCATGCCCAGGGATTGCCGGCAATAGTCCTCCGGCGTCTCGAGCTGCGGCCGCATCGGATTGGCCTCCGCCGCGGATTGCACGCGCATCACGCACTGATCCCAAGAGCGGATGTCTTGCATTCGCTCGGCGTTGGACCGGGGATCGCCGGCGGGCGGCTGCACCTGCCGTTCGCGCTGCCCGGGCACGACGACGTCGTCGTCGTTCGAGCGGGAAGCGGTCGTCACCGGACGGTCGGCTTGCGGCGCCGCGGACTGCGAGCTGGCGGGCGGCGGCGTCGATGCCGAGCTCGGCGCAGGCGTCGTCGGTGCAGCTTGGGGCGGCGGTGACATCCCCATCGTTGGCGCGGGCGCGGTGGCGGCGGCCGGCGGGGGCGCGCTGACAACACGAGCGGGCTCGGGCGAACGTGACGACGTGCGACCGGCGGATTCCATGCCGGCGCATCCCGCCAGCGCGATCAAGGCGGCGGCCGCCGCGATGCGTCCCAACATTGCTTGGCTCCTTGCTGCCGGTCCCACACCTAAGCTGGAAAACCATGCGCGGCTAGTCCGCGTTCCGGCAAGCAGGGCGCTGCTCACGCACCGCGTTGAACGCATCTCGTACAGGACGATCGCTCCAGCATGAAAAGATCGTCAGATTGCGAGAGGGCCGCACGGCTAGCTTTTCCCTGGAACGAGACAAGGGTTGACGGGAAAGAACCGTTGCGCTTTGCGGTACTCGGGGGGCTCAAGAGGGAAAGGCGCCAGAATGCGCATTGCTTCCATTGTAGCCGCGGCCGCCCTGGCGCTGTTCGCCGCCGGATGCGCCAATCGCACCGGTGACATGACCATCGCTGAATGGTGCGCCGCGGATGCGGGACGGGCCAACACCGACATCTGCAAGCAGCATCGTGACACCGAGGAAGTGCGCACCAGTCTTGGTCAGCGCATCGCCGAGGTGTTCGGCGTGGCCAACCGCGCGCAAGCGACGGCCGACCAGGCGATGGCGCGTGAGATCACGTGCGTGACGCGAACAATGAACCGCACACGCACCGGCTCGTGCGATCCGGGCTACACGCTGACCGGTTGCACGCAAACGCGCTATACGGCGCGCGCAGGCGGCATGGCGATCCTGCGTTCGGTGAGCGACACCGAGTGCCGGTACAACGGCCAAGTGCTTGAGGTGCAGGTGCGCTGCTGCGCGATGGGTCCGAACCCGCCGCCGGCGACGCAAGTGCGCGACCAGGCGCCGCCCGAGCCGCAACAGCCCGATCCGGCGCGCGTCTCGTAATCGGCGTCAGCCGTTCAACGGATATTCCGCTTCGAGCCTGTAAAGGCTCGGAGCGGATTTCCGCACCTTGCTGGAATAAAGCCCGAAGCGATCGACGCGAAACGGTCGCGTTTCAAACAAAGCAAACCGAGACTCAAACGCCTGCACGCGATCGAGCGGCGCATTGCTGAGATAAGCCAGCGTGACATGCGGCTTGAACTTGTGCGTCTCGGGCCTGAGCCCTGCGCGGCGCGCAGCGCGTTCGCAGTCCTTGGCTAGTTTCGTGAGTGCGGGGGTCTCGCTCGCGCCGATCCAGAGCGCGTGGGGATCGGCGCCGCCGAACGAGCCCGCGCCTTTGAGCTGCAGCCCGAACGGGCCATTGGCTTCCGCGACTTCGCCCAGAGCGGCGTCGATGTCGTCGGCGACGGGCTCAGGCACATCGCCAAAAAACCGCAACGTCAGATGCAGGTTCTCGCGCGGCCGCCATTTGGCGCCGCCTACGCCTTTCATCAGTGCGAGCAGACGCTCGGCAACGTCGTCGGGCAGATCGAGAGCGGCGAAGATGCGGACAGACATGTTGCGTACTTAGGCGCGTGCAGAGGTCACGGACACGGATCGGGATGGGCGGGCTGGATCGCATTTACGCGCGTTTCCATCTCCTCGGTCCAGGCGACGTCGAACGCGGCCAGGTCCTCCTCAAGCTGGCGCACGTTGCTGGCGCCGACAATCGTGGAGGTGGTCCACGGGCGCGTGTCGCAGAACTTGAGCGCCAACTGCACGGGCGTGACGCCCAATTGCCGAGCCAAGTCGACGTAGGCGGCCAGCGCGGTTTCTGCACCCGGCCCTTCATACCGTTGAAGACGGTCATAAAGCGCCTTCCGCGTGCCGGCGGGCAACGCGCCACCGAGATACTTGCCAGTGAGACAGCCTTGCGCGAGCGGCGAGTACGCGAGCAGGCCTACATGCTCGCGCAACGCGATCTCGGCGAGGCCGCCAGTTTCGAAGCGGCGGTTGACGAGATTGTAGGCGTTCTGGATCGAGGCGATGCGCGGCCAGCCGTTCTTCTGCGCAGCCGTCAGATAGCGCATCACGCCCCACGGGCTTTCGTTGGAGACGCCGATCGCGCGGATCGTTCCCTTCTCGACGTGGCGCGCCAGCGCTTCGAGGGTTTCTTCGAACGCGACGAAGTCTTCCTTGTAGTCGCGATAAAACTGAAAGCCGAAGCCGCGATAGAGCCGGTCCGGCCAGTGCGTCTGGTAGAGGTCGATGTAATCGGTTCCGAGACGCTTGAGGCTTTGCTCCAGTGCGAAATCGATCTGCTTTCGCGTGAGCCGCACCTGGCCGGCGTCGAGTTCGTGCTCCGGCCGCAGCCAAAGCATATCACGCGTGCGGCCCGCGACCTTCGACGCGAGCACGACCTTGTCCCGTGCGCCGCTCTGCCTCAGCCAGCGGCCGATCACACGCTCCGTTTCGCCTTGCGTCTCCGCTTTAGGCGGGCTGGCATACATTTCCGCAGTGTCAAAGAAATTCACGCCGCGCCCGAGCGCGAGATCCATTTGCGCGAAGGCATCCGATTCCGGCGTCTGATCGCCGAAGGTCATGGTGCCGAGGCAAATCGCCGACACCCTGACGCCGCTCGCACCCAGCTCCCGAACCCGCGCCATCTCGCCCTCTTCAGCACTGGAATAGAAACGCGAACGCGCTTGCGCGACAGGTCAAAAACGCGCGCCAACGCATCGGCACATTTCGTTGCCGATTTGTTCGAGCTTACATCACCATTTGCTGAAACGTCTCGGACGCCGGCCGAAGAGAGATTGCCCGCTTCTCTGCGGCACCATTGCCGCGCGGTCTTTTTTCGTCGGACGGGAAGACAATCGATGCGCGCGCCGTGGCCCAGGTGTTGTGTGCTGCTAGA
>JAEWNX010000441.1 GCA_023461135.1 Pseudomonadota bacterium | reverse complement strand
ACCTCAAGCGCCGCGCGGAATGACGAGAACAGGCGCGGCGGCAGTCCCGTTCGCTCGAACGCAGACTTCAGTCCCAATGGACCGCTGTCATGAATCATCAGCCACATACGCTGGTGCGCCATTCCCGCAAGCTCGGCCATCGCGTGCTCCACGAACTCGATGTGCCCAAGACACAAGCCGCGCATCAGCAATGACGGCGAAAGCCGGCCGTTGAGATTTAGTTGCTGCACGAAGCGGGCGATGTCTTTCTGACGCGCGGCTTGCTCGACGATGTCGATCGCCACCCGCTCCCGCGCGCCCATTGCCAGATCGATAGCGATCTGCGGCGGCAGTTCGTGATTGTTGACGAGATAGTCGAACGCTTCGCCGGCCACGAGCGAGACGAGCTTCTCGGTGATGTTTAGCGGCAGCTCGCCCCGATGCACCATCGCGCTCGTGATCGCAGAAACGCCCGCAAATCGATCAAGCACCGTCTCGAGGCCGTTCTCATCGAACTGCGCGTTGTCATTGGCGATCGCGCGCTGCACGGCTTCCGGGACCGCGTGTTCCGCGATCGCGTTGGTCACCACTACGCTCAGATGCGCGCGGCTGGCGACCGCCACCTGTTTGGACGGCGGGCACGTGCGCACGATCTCCACGAGATCAGCGTCCGTCAGCATTGGCGAATTGAGAATGATCGGCAGCGCGATGGTTTCCACGTCGCGTGCTAGCTTAGTGGCAATCTCGTGCGGCAGCTTCGGCGAGTTCTTGAGCGCGACCGCCAGGGCGCGCCGGACCAGTTTTGCCGCATCGTCAGCCATAATGGCGAGGATGCTTTCGGCGTGCGCGCGTTCCTCTGGGGAAAGCGGCGCGTCCTCGATGCAGCGGCAGATCTTGTGCGCGGCGTGCGCTCGCGCCTCTTCGGTCGGGCCCTTGATCAGGGTCCGGATGTCGCTATCCGTGAGGTTGGCGCGCATAGTGACGACGGTCATGAGCAGCTCGCGTGCGGCCGCGGCGACTCCTCCGCCGCGCCGGCTGACCAGACTTCAGGCGCAGGGCTTAACGAAGCCTTGATACGAACGTTGCGGAAGGAAAACGCGGGATGCTGGAAGGGCTGAAGGTCGTCGAACTGGCCACTTACATCGCCGCGCCCGGCGCGGGCGGCATTATGGCTGATTGGGGCGCGTCGGTTATTAAGGTTGAGCCGCCCGGCGGCGACCCGATCCGGCAATTCTTCGCGTCGGTCGGCATTGAGGGCGTGGCGGTCAATCCGGTGTTCGAACTCGACAACCGTGGCAAGCGCGGCCTCATCCTGGACACGACGAAAGATGAAGGCCGCGAAGCGCTGTTGAAGTTGATCGATGGCGCGGACGTATTTCTGACGAACGTGCGGCCGGGCGGATTGAAACGCTCCGGGCTGGATCACGAGACGCTGCTGAAGCGCAATCCGCGCCTCATCTATGCGACGTTGACGGGTTACGGACTCGACGGGCCCGACGCCGATCGTCCCGGTATGGACGCGGCGGCGTTCTGGGCGCGCTCGGGCCTGGCTGCGTTGTTCCGGCCCAAGGGCGGCGAGCCCATTCAGTTGCGCACGGCGTTCGGCGATCACGTCGCGTCGATGGCGATCGTCAGCGGCGTGCTCGCGGCGCTCTACGAACGGCAACGCACCGGCAAAGGCCGACTCGTGGAAGCGGCGCTGCTGCGTGTCGCGCACTATGCGGGCGGCTCGGACTTCGCGATCCAGCACACGTATGGCCGCACGGCGTCGAACCGGCCGCGGCGCGACACGCCGATCCCGATCATCAATTACTTCAAGACCAAGGATGAGCACTGGATCAGCCTGCTGGTGCGCCAGGGCGAGGCGGACTGGCCGAAAGTTTGCCGCGCGTTGCGCGTGGAGCATCTGATCGACGACGAACGCTTCGCAACCGCCAAGCTGCGCCGCAAGAACGGGCCTGAACTGGTCGATCTCATGGACGCGGCCTTTGCACAGCGCGATCTGACCGAAACCGCCGCCTCGCTCGACGCCGAAGAAATCATTTGGGCGCCAGTGCTGACCGCCGCGGAAGCCATCGCCGATCCGCAGACGATCGCATCCGGCGCCGTCGTGCAAACGCCGCAGCGCGACGGCGGCGCGATCAACGCGCCCGCCGCGCCAATCCGGTTTCCCGGCGCCGATGACGGGCCGAAGGGACCAGCGCCGCAACCGGGCGAACACACGCGCGCTGTGCTGAAGGAACTCGGCTACTCGGATGCGGAGATCGACGCGCTCTACGCCAGCGGCGCGGCGGCCTAACTAGCGGCTGTTGCGCGCGTACGCGCTGATCGCCTGAAAGGGATCGGGCCGCTCTTGCTCGCCATTGGGGTTGAGCAGCGGCAAGAGCGCGAAGGCGAACAGCGCCTGCGCCAGCGCGGGCGGCAACGCGCCCGGTTCGTACTGCAGCGCGCCGCGCTCGGCGCCCATGCTGGCGTCCGCATCCAGCGAGAGCCGATCGAGCAGCGCTTCCGCGGAGCGCGGCGCGCCGTTGGCGTAGAAGAGGCCCCGGTTGGCGGCCGCCTCGCGCGGGAAGAGCGCAGCGGCGTCGGCCACGCCCCGCTGGGCGGCTTCGATCAGGCGCACGGCGCCCGACGGCCCCATAACGTGCGCTGCGTAAAGTTCACCCGCGCTTGGCGCTCGCCCTAACCGCGTCTGCAACGTCGTGGCGTTCTCGCGCGCGAGTTCTCCGGCCATGCGCGCTGACAATTCGGGATCGCGGCGGAGAGCGAGGATTTCGCGCCGCGTTTCGGCGTCGGCGCCCTGCCGCAACGCCGCCGATTGGGCGCCTAGACCA
>JAEWNX010000440.1 GCA_023461135.1 Pseudomonadota bacterium | reverse complement strand
GTCTTGCGCCGTGGCGCGCGTCTAGGCGGGCCGCGGCGCAATCCAGGGTTATGCGCCATTACTTCCGTTTCAGATCGGGCGGCAACGCCTCTTCGGCAAGGGCCGCCGCGGCTTGGTCCAGCGTCACGACGTTTTGGGCGTCGCTGCCAAGCCGGCGCAGCGCGAGGCTGCGGTTCTCCGCTTCCTTCTTGCCGACCACTGCGATGACGGGGACTTTGGCCAGCGAGTGCTCGCGCACTTTGTAACCGACCTTCTCGTTGCGCAGATCGAGTTCGACGCGCAGGCCGGCCCGCTTCAGCGCGTCCGCCGCTTCGTGCGCATAGGCGTCGGCCTCCGACGTGATGGTGGCGATCACGACTTGCACGGGCGAGAGCCACATCGGGAACGCGCCCGCATAGTGCTCGATCAGGATGCCGAGGAAGCGTTCGAACGAGCCGAAGATGGCGCGGTGGAACATGACCGGCCGATGCTTGGCGCCGTCTTCGCCGACATATTCCGCCTCCAGGCGCTCGGGCAGGACGAAGTCGAGCTGGTGCGTGCCGCACTGCCACGTGCGGCCGATGGCGTCGCGCAGATGGAATTCAAGCTTGGGGCCATAGAAAGCGCCTTCGCCGGGCAGCAATTCCAGCTTCTCGCCCGCAGCCTCGGCGGCCTGCTGCAGGATACGTTCGGCTTTGTCCCAGATGTCGTCTTCGCCGAAGCGCAACTCCGGGCGCAGCGCGAGCTTCACGGCGTGCAATTCGACGCCGCAATCCTCGTAGATCGACCGCAGCAATTTGCAGAAGGCGATCGTCTCGGGCACGAGCTGGTCTTCCGTGCAGAAGATGTGCGCATCGTCCTGCACGAACGCGCGCACGCGCATCAGGCCCTGCAAAGCGCCGGACGGCTCGTAGCGGTGGCAGGAGCCAAACTCGCTCAGGCGCAGCGGCAGGTCGCGATAACTCTTCTGGCCCTGGTTGAAGATCTGGATATGGCCCGGGCAGTTCATCGGCTTCACCGCGAGGGTTTCACCCTCGACCGTCTCGCACGTGAACATGCTGGCGTGGAATTTCTGCCAGTGGCCTGAACGCTCCCAGAGCGAACGATCGAGAATTTGCGGCGCTTTCACTTCGCTGTAGCCGGCGTCGTCCAGGCGGCGGCGCAGGTAGTTTTCCAGCACCCGCCACAGCGTCCAGCCCTTTGGGTGCCAGAACACCATGCCGCGCCCCTCCTCTTGCATGTGGAAGAGTTCGAGTTGGCGGCCGAGTTTGCGGTGATCGCGTTTCTCCGCCTCTTCGAGACGGTGCAGGTATTCGGCGAGCTGCTTCTCGTCGGACCACGCCGTGCCGTAGATGCGCTGAAGCTGCGCGTTCTTCTGGTCGCCGCGCCAATAGGCGCCGGCCAGCTTCATCAGCTTGAAGGCTTTACCGAGCCGCCCCGTCGAGGGCAGGTGCGGACCGCGGCACAGATCGCCCCACTTGTCGCCGTGCGAATACACCGTGATCGGATCGCCGGGCTTGATCACCTCGTCGATCGTCTCGGCCTTGTAGATTTCGCCGATCGACTTGAAGTGCGCGATCGCTTTTTGCTTGTCCCACACCGTGCGGACGATCGGCAGGTCGGCGTCGACGATCTCGCGCATACGCTTCTCGATCTTCTCGAAATCGTCCGTCGAGAACGGCGTCTCGCGCGCGAAGTCGTAGTAGAAGCCATCTTCCGTCGTGGGCCCGAACGTCACTTGCGTACCGGGAAAGAGTTCCTGCACCGCTTGCGCCATCACGTGCGCTGCATCGTGACGCAGTACTTCGAGGCCGTCGGGGCTGTCGCGCGTCACGAGCTCGAACTTGCCGCCGCCTTCGAGCGGGCGCGTCAAATCCCACCACGCGCCATCGATCTTCGCCGCGACGACCTTCTTCGCCAGCGATTTGGAAATGCCTTCGGCGACGGCGAGCGGCGTCACGCCATCGTCGTAACTGCGCTCTGCGCCGTCGGGAAATTTGAGTGAGATGCTCATCGGTTGCTCTTTTCGAGTTCTACGTTCGGCGGCGGCGCGCGGTGGCCGCCTTTCCAATCGCCATAGCGCCACGGGCGCCACCAGGAATTCCGGCGCAGCGTTTCCGGCGCCGGGTCCCAGCCGTGGCCGCCCCAGGGGGCGCACCGGCAGATGCGCGCGCCGGCCATCCAACTCCCGGCCCAGGCGCCGTGCATGCGGATCGCATCGGCGGCGTAGGAGGAGCACGTCGGCAGGTAGCGGCAGCCGCGCCCGATCAGGGGCGACAGCGTCCACTTGTAGAGCTGGATAAGGCCCAAAAGGCCCAGCGCAGGAAGGCTCGGCGACGACATGACGATTATGGTTCGGGTTTGACTGACCGGGGCGTAAGCGCAGCCGCTGCGGCGCGCCCGATCCCGCGCCGCCGGCTTCAGTAGGTGGTCGTGGTGGTCAAGCGCCGTTGCATGAGCGCGATATAGCTGCTTCGCGGCCTTCGCTCAACTCTGGCCGGCCGCCCGGTCGACCCGGCGGCATTGCACGAGCGTGAAGGCGCCCCAGCATTCCACGTATGCCGAGCCGGGCGCATCGACCGTGAACTTGGAGACGAGGCCGTAATTGTCGTACCGCCCTTGGCCCGCGAACATGCCTGTCGCGAAGTCCACGATACTGTCGAGCGATAGGCCGGTCTGGCGCTCCACCTCCGCTGTATCCT
>JAEWNX010000439.1 GCA_023461135.1 Pseudomonadota bacterium | reverse complement strand
ATCGCCCGCCGAAAGCGCTAAATAACCTAGGGGGGGGAACGCGGCCGCCGGAAGCGCCCCACACAACGCGCGCGCCTCCGATATCGCACCGCGCGCGCGTGTCTCTAGGTCGGCCAATGTTCCGCCTTCGCGCGGCAACAGCGCCCTTGCCTTTGCATGCCAGTACGCCGCGGCGCGCAGCAAGCCGACGAAACCCCAAGCTTGCCCAGCCGCCCGCATGAACCCCTCATGCGCTCCAGCATCGACGCCGCAAGCCGCAGTGGCGATGCGCATCACGCCCCCGGCTGTGGCGTCGACATAATCCTCAATCTCGGCCCAGGTCGCGAACGGCGCGGCATCGAGGTCCTTGCCGCGCGCCTCGATCAACCTCGCCCACGCAGGCGCCTGCGCATCGCGCGCCGCGACGGCCTGCAGGATCGGATGCGAACGCGGCGGTTTGCCCTCGGCGACCTCCGCGAGCGCGTCGCGCCACCAGGCAAGCCGGATATCTCCGATCGCCGGTTGCGAAACCACATCAGCGGTCCGCGCGATCTCATGGTTCAGCGCATAGATCGCAACCAGCCGCGCCCGCACCTCCGCAGGCGCAAAGCGGCTGGCAAGCCAGCGATCTTCGTCGTGATGGCGAACTTGAGCGTCGAGATCGTCCGGCATGGCGATAGGGCAATAAGGCAGGAGGGCAATATGTATGAGCCCTACTGCCTTACTGCCCTATTCCCCTACTGCCCTAAAACAAAGTGCTCGCGCCCGTCATCGCCACGAGCATCGGCACGGAGAGAAATGTGTTGATGCGCGAGAACAGCATCGCGGTCTTGGCCGAGGCCGCCTTTGTCGGCGCATCGAGGTTGGCGTAGCGGTCGGCGATGTTCAGCGCCTTCTGCTGGTTCGGCCAGATGATGAACCACACGTTGAACCACATGATGATCGCGAGCCACATGCCGATGCCGATCAGCGCCATCTTGTTGTCGGTGAAGGGCACGCCGCCTTCAAACGGCACGCCGCCGAAGGTCAGCGCCTGAACCAGGTATTGCTGGTTCCACGCGAGCAGGAGCCCGGTGATGAGCGTCGCCATTGCGCCCCAGCGGAACCAGTAGAGCGCCGCGGGCGCAATGACTTTGCCAATCGCAGGACCGCGATGCTCTTCCGGAATTTTCGGCGCATTCGGGATTTGTGTGAAATTGAAATAATAGAGGTGGCCGATCCACATGATGCCGACGAGGACGTGCAGCCACCTCAGCACCGACTCCCAGAACACCTGGGTGTCGAAACCCCAACTGCCGACACCCATCGCGAAGTAGATCAAGAACAGCGCGCCGATGACCAGCGCCGTCCAGGCGACGTAACGCAGATTGCTTAGAAACCAGGCCATGCCCTCTCCTCCAGCCTACGCGCGAGGAGCGCCATCGCCGCTCTTCTATCCCGCTGTCTGCGGGGCCTTGCGCGTCTCGCCCTCGCGGCCTCGTTTCACCCCCCAAAGGAGAATGACCGGCGCGGCCACGTAGAGCGACGAATACGTGCCGGTGATAATGCCGAAGAGCATGGCGATGGCGAAGCCAGAAAGCGCCTCGCCGCCCAAAAAAAGAAGCCCGACCAGCGCCATCAGCGCGGTAATGCCCGTGATGATCGTGCGCGAGAGCGTCTCGTTCAGCGACAGGTCCACCAACTCGCCCAACGGCATTCGCTTGTACTTGCGCAAATTCTCGCGAAGCCGGTCGAACACGACCACGGTGTCGTTGATGCCGTAGCCGATAATAGTGAGCAGCGCGGCGATGATCGTGAGCGTGAACTCAAACCTGAACACCGAGAAAATGCCGAGGGTCAGGATGACGTCGTGCAGCAATCCCAGAATGGCGCCCACGCCGAACTGCCACTCGAACCGGAACCAGATGTAGATCAGCATCAGCAAGATCGCCATGCCGAGCGCCATGAGCCCGCCTGAGAACAATTCCTCGGACACCTTTGCGCTGACGGAATCCACGTTGGCGATGCGCGCGTTCTCGGCCACCGCTGGCAGTCCCGCCCGAATTTCCTCCACCGTCACCGCCTGATCGGGCGAAGTTTCAAAATTGAGGATGGCGCAATATGGCGGCGCGTTCTGCGGACGGCAGGTGGCGCCCTGCACTTCCACATCGCCCTCCTGCGCACTTTGTCCCAGCGCCCGCAGCGCTTCCTGATCGATCGGCGTCGGCGATTCGATCAGCAGCGACGTACCGCCTCGGAAGTCGATGCCGAGATTGAAGCCCTTCTCCATGATCGCGCCGAACCGCGCGAGCGGAGTGCCTTCGGCTTGCTGATAGATTTGAATTGGGTTCTCACGCAGCCCGCCGGTGAAGATCGACACCAACGAGGTGATGCAAAGCGCAACCGAGATGAACGCCGCGAAGCCGGCGAACTTCACGTAGGTGAGATTGGTTTTCTTCGGCAAAAGCCGGATCAGAGGCCATACCGCCATGTCGTTACCTCAGATCGGCATTTGTTTTGGCCGGAAGGTGCGGAACCACCATCCGATCAGGATTTGCGTCACCAGCACCGCGGTGAACACTGACGTCACGACGCCAATGGACAACGTCCAGGCGAACCCGCGCACGGGTCCCGCCCCGAATTGGAAGAGGATCAGCGCCGCCAGGATTGTGGTGAGGTTGGCGTCGACAATCGTGATCATTGCGCGGTTGAAGCCTGCATCGATCGCAAGCGCGGGGCCCCTGCCCGCCGCCGCTTCCTCTCGCATGCGCTCATAGATCAGCACGTTGGCGTCCACCGCCATGGCGATGGTCAGGATGAGGCCGGCGATGCCGGGCAGCGTCAGCGCCGCGCCGATCATCGACATCGCAGCCACGATCAGGATGAGGTTCACCACTAGCGCGATGCACGCGAAGATGCCGAACAAGCCGTAGGCGAGCACCATGAAGACGAAGGTCACGAGCCCTGCGACGGCCGAGGCCTTGGCCCCGCTCTCGATCGCGTCGCGGCCAAGACTGGCGTCCACGGTGCGTTCGTCGATGACTGTCAACGGCGTCGGAAGCGCGCCGGCGTTCAGCATCAGCGCGAGCTCGCTCGCCGATTCCGGTGTGAAGTTGCCGCTGATCTGGCCCGACCCGCCGCAAATCGGCTCGTTGATGGTCGGCGCCGTCAGCACCTGGTTGTCGAGAAGGATGGCGAACCGCTGGTTCACATACTCGCGCGTAATGCGGCAGAAGATGCGGCTGCCTTCGCTATCCAACCGAAACGCAAGCACGAACTGGTTCGTCTGCGGGTCGGTCGATGGATTGGCGCGCGTCAGGTGCTCGCCGGTCAGCCGCGGCCGGCGCTCGACCACTTCGGTGCTGGAGCCGATTTCCGGATAGGGCTGAACCAGCATCGTTCCCGGCGGCAGGCGGCCCTGGGAAGCCTCTTCGGGCGACACCTCGCGCACCAGATGGAACGTCATCAACGCAGTCTGGCCGATGCGGTCCTTCAGTTGCTGCGGATCGGTGACGCCCGGCGCCTGCACGATGATCCGCTGGTCGCCCTGGCGGACGATGTTCACTTCCGCCGTGCCGGTCGGGTCGATCCGGTCACGGATGACTTCGATCGATTGCTGCGCCGCCTGCCGGCTGAGTTCGCGCACATAGGCGTCGGTCAGCGTCGCTTCGATCAGACCGTCCGCGCTCTGCGTGAACGTCATGATGTCGTTGCTGCTTGTGGGCGAGCGCGCCATCGGCCGCAGCGCCGCGATCGCCCGCTCCATTTGGGTTGGATCGACCAGACGGATGCGGGCGGCCTCACCGACGACGCCTCGGCCCGTATAGGCAATGCGCGGCTGCGCTTCGCGCATGGCCGACGCCATCTGGTCGGCGACGTTGTCGAGCTGCTGACGGCGCAGCGTGTCGACGTCGACCTCGAGCAGGAGCTGGGAGCCGCCGCGCAGATCGAGGCCGAGATTGATCGCCTGCTTCGGCATGAAATCCGGCAAGCTGTCGCGGACGCTCTGCGGAACGAAATTGGGAAACGCAAACGCGATGCCCATGACGGTCACCACGAGCACAAGGATAATGCGCCACCGCGCGACCTGCAGCATCCGCGTCAGCCCGCCTTCGCGTCGTTGGCGGGCGCAGGCTCGGTCTTCGAGCGCACTTCGGCGATGGTCGCACGCACGACCCGCACATCGACGTTCGGCGACAGCTCCACGCGCACTTCGTCTTCCTGCAGCGACTTCACTTTGCCGATCAATCCGCCCGACGTCACCACGATGTCGCCCTTCTTCAGGTTCGAGACCATATCCAGGTGCCGCTTGCGCGCCTGTTGCTGCGGGCGGATCAGCAGGAAATAGAAGACCACCAGCACCAGCACTAGGGGCAGCATCTGCATCAGGATGCCGGTCCCAGGATCGGCGGCGCCGGCCGCGCCTTGGGCAAAAGCGGGAGAAACGAACATTAGGCCTCGCATGGAGCGGCGCGCCGAGGCGCCGAAGGAAACGTGACGGCCGGGGGCCGAGCGGCCGGGACTATATCGTCGGGCCGAACCTTTTCAATCAGCAGGCGGCGCGCGCACGCGCCGTTTCGCCGCACCCTCGCCCTATCGCCCCAGCAGCGGCGATGGGTCGAGCGCCGCCGAGCCTTGGCGCACCTGAAACAGCAGGCGCGGGCGCCCGTCCGCGCGCGCGCCGAGTTCTGCAATCTCCTCACCCGCGCGCACGCGCTGCCCTTCGCGCACCAGCGCGCGCCGCGCATAGCCGTAGGCCGTGACGTAATTGTCCGCGTGCCGCACCAGCACCAATGTGCCGTACGCTTCGAGGTCGGAGCCGGCATAGACGACGTCGCCGTCGGCCGCCGCGCGGATGCGCGCGCCTTCGCGCGCCGCGATCTCGACACCGTCAACCCGCACGCCGCCCGGCTGCGCCCCGAACCGCGTGACGATCTCGCCGTCGAGCGGCATCACGAAGCGTGCGTTATGGATCGCCGGCGTCCCCGCCGGCGTGTCCGGCGCCGTTGACGGGGGCGAGGACGCCGGCGCGCCATGCGTTCGCGCCATCGCCGGCAACACGATGCGCTCGCCTTGGCGCACCCGGTATGGCGGCTGCATGCGATTGAGCAGCGCGAGCGAGCGCAAATCCACGTTGTAGCGGCGCGCCACGTCTTCGAACCTTTCGCCGCGCGCGACGGTGTGAAACCGCGGCGGCGGCAGCCGCAGCTCGCGTCCGGGCGCGAGCGCGTAGGGCGGCTCAAGATCGTTCTCGTCGATCAGCGCGCGCAGTGGGACCTGATAGCGCGATGCGATGTCATAGAGAGACTCGTTGGCGCCGACGCGATGCGTGCGCGGCAGATGCGCCGGATCGAACGGCTGCGCATCGCCGGGCTGCAGCGCATAGGCCGAGAGCGGCGTGCCCTCGCCGTCAGCCCAATTGGACGTTTCTTCCTGGACCGGCATCCGCGCCGGCGGGCTTTCCTCAACCGCCCGGCGCATTTCCGGCGATGCGGGCGGCGGTCCCGCGCGATCGCCGCCGCCATACGCGATGGGCGCGGGCGTCCCCGTGGCGCAGCCCGTCGCCATCAGCGCGAGAAAGAGCGCGGCACGCTTCATGGCGCCAGTTTCCGCGAGAATCACACCGCCGCGCAAACTCAGGCGGCAGACGGCTCCTCGGGCAAACCCCTTTCGATCGACGCAAACTTGATCGGCCCGAGGTCCTCTTGCTGTCCATTGCGATAGCGGACCAAACGCTCGCCGAGCGGCGCAACCAGCACCCCGCCCGCCTTCAACTGATCCAGCAACGATAGAGGAAAGTCGTCCATCGCCGCGTTGACGATGATGCGATCGTACGGCGCGTCCTCCGCCCAGCCTTCAAAGCCGTCGGCGACGTGCGCGAACGTGCGCATCAGGCGCGCCGTGCCGAAGCGGCCGCGCGCGTCCGCGGTGAGATCGCGCCACCGCTCCAAGCTCACAACCTTGCTGGCGAGCGCCGAGATCACTGCGGCCTGAAAACCGGAGCCGGTGCCAACCTCCAGCACGACATCGCTCTGCTGCGGCGCAAGCGCGGCCACCATGCGCGCCACGGCCGACGGCTTCGTCATGGTCTGCGCGTGCGCGAGCGGCAGGCCCACATCATCGAGCGCGAGGCCCTGCAGATGCGCCGGCGCATAGTGCGTACGCGGGGTGCGCTCCAGCGCCGAAAGGATGCGCGCGTCCGTGATCCCCGCCTGGCGCATCTCCAGCACAAAGCGCATGAGGCGGGCGGGGTCGATCATGTGCAAAGGCAGTAAGGCAATAAGGCAGTAAGGCAGTAAGTTGTGTTCATTCTCATCTGCCTGACTGCCCTATTGCCTTACTGCCCTACTTTCGGCGGCGCCCCGCCAAGCACTGCTTTCAAATCGTACGCCGTCTGCACGTGCGTGAGATCGATATGCAGGGGCGTGACGGAGATGCGCCCTTCATAGATCGCGCGCAAATCGGTCCCATCAGGGGGATTGGAAAGCTTGCCGCTGAAGCCGAGCCAGAAATAGGCGCCGCCGCGCGGATCGGTTCGCTTGTCGGCGTAGATGATGTGCTGATCGCGCCGGCCTTGAGTCGTCACTTCCACTTGCCGCACCGCGTCGGGCGGCGCATCGGGGAAGTTCACGTTGATCAGCACGTCTTTGGGCCAACCGTGCTTCAAGAGCTGCCCGACAACGCCCGGTCCGTACGTCTCCGCCGTCTCCCACGGGATCTTCGCTTCTTCGCCGCGAAAGCCGCGCGCCTGGGAGAGCGCGATGGCGCGAATGCCAAGCTGCATGCCCTGCATCGCGCCGGCGATCGTGCCGGAGAACGTGACGTCCTCGGCGATGTTCTGCCCACGATTGACGCCGGAGAGCACCAGGTCGGGCGGAGCGCCTTCAATCAGATGCTCGACGCCCAGAAGCACGCAATCGGTGGGCGTGCCCATCACGGCAAAGCGCCGCTCGTCCACCTTGCGCACGCGGATCGGGGCCGTCAGCGTCAGCGCGCGCGAGGCGCCCGATTGCTCCGTCTCCGGCGCAATCACCCAGACATCGTCGCTGAACGTGCGCGCGATCTTTTCCAGGATCGCAAGCCCAGTCGCGTTGATGCCGTCGTCATTGGTGCAAAGGATACGCATGAGACGGCAATAGTGGTTAGGCAGTAGGCAATAGTAAAGCGCGCGCTCGGCGCTATCGGCTACTGTCCATTGCCCACTGCCGCTCTATTTCCACGCGCCGAGGATCGCGCCCGCGACAGCGTGCGTCAGCAGAAAGTGCAGGCTGTCGAGACCGAACAGTTCCGTCGCCTCGAACGAATACACCCATCCATACATCCGCCCGGCGATGGTCAGGAATATCGCCAGCAGCACGCCGGTCATCAGGCCGCCCATCCAGCCTGGCGCATTACGCCACTTCACCGCCAGCGATAGCCCGATGGCCTGCAGGAACGGCATCACCACCATGAACGGCATACGTCCGTTGTCCTGCTCCATCTGCTCTTCAGTCACGCCCATCCATTCGGTCCACTGCGCTTGGAACAGAACGACGTAGAGCAGAAACCCGATCGCCCAGATCGCGATCGCCGCGACGACGATCGCGATCACGTTGTGGCCCATGACGCGCATGGCGCTTCCTCCCTTCGACGGCATGCGCCGTCCCTCAAAGGGAGCTTAGCCGAGTCCGGTACGGTTCAAGGCGCGCGCGCCGCCTCGCATGCGGAATGAAGCGGCCGTTACGACCGGCAGTCGATCGCCCAGATGTCGAAGTTCGGGTGGTCGAGCGCGCTGAGGCCAGGGCTCGAGGCGAACATCCAGCCGTGGAAGATTTCCCGGCGCTCGGCCTCTTCGCCTTCGCGCGCCGGCGGGCTGTCATACACTTCGAGATAGATGGCCACTTCCGGCGTTTCTTCCGGCGCGCTCTTGGAGCAAGAGCGCGCCGTCACTTCGAGCGAACCGATGCGCGCGGCGCGGCCCACAGTGAGCGTGTAGTCGCGCGCTTGGCCGGTCACCTTGTCGAGCCCACGGATCACTGCGCGCTGCGCGTACGCCGGACCGATGGCGGTGAGAGAAATCACGAGTGCGGCGAGCGCGGCGCGGATCATGGAGCGGCTTCCTGGTTCTCGGTGGTGCTTTGATTGCCCTGGGCGAAGCTCGCGAACAGCGTCAGCAGATCCACCGAGCCTTGCGTGTTAGGGATTTCTCCCCCCGCCGCCAGCGCATCCATGCCTGCCGGTTCGATCGCAATATAGGCGCCGCCAAGCAGTCCATCGCTCGCAACGCGCGCCGTTGAATCGTCCAGCACCTGCACGCCGTCGTTCATCGCCAGCGTGACGCGCGCCAGATATGTGTCCTGATCGAGCGCGATCGAGCGCACCACGCCGACCTTCACGCCGGAGATGCGCACATCGGAGCCCACATTGACGCCATCGACGCGCTGGAAGCGCGCGGTGAGATCGTAGCCTTCGCGCGCGCCGGTCTGTCCCGCCTGCGCCGCCGCAAATGCAAAGAAGCCGATCGCCACCACGGCGACGATGGCGCCGAGAATGGTCTCACCCCAGCGTTCGAAACTCACCTTCACGGCCGCCCCTCCGTATCCGCATCAGGGGTCCAAGCTTCGTAGTCGGAGCTTGACGCTTGCCTAACGCCGCCGCGCGTCAGCGAGCCTTGCGGACGATAAGCATGCACGGTGCCGGTGAGGTTCGGCATGTGCGGCTTTTCCCAAGCTTGGCGCTTCAGCGGCGCAAGCGTGGGCGGCTCGTCCAGCGTGTAGTGCAGCCAGCCGTGCCAGTCGGGCGATACGCGCGAGGCCTCGGCCAGGCCGTCATAGACGACATAGCGGCGCTTCCGGCCTTCCAGGCTCGGGCGCTTTTCCTCGTAATAGCGATTGCCCTGTTCGTCTTTGCCCACGAAGACCCCGCGGCGGCCGATATCGAACAGCGTCCCGATGGTGGCGCCGTTCCACCAGGTGAAAATCCGCTTGAGCATGGGCTTTTGTTTGTCTCCCAGAAGCCGGTGACGTGGCCGCGAGCGTGGCTGCGCTGCTAGCTCGTTTTGGCGGCGGCGCGAATATGACCATTGGCCCCTGCCCCGTCCAGTGCAGGTGCGAAACAATATCTTGGGATATCCGCTGGTCGTTCCATACTAGATATTGATCCTGAACCCGGTGCGGGCCTACCTTCGCACCGGCTTAGGGAGGCGTTTGGATGGCCCAGGATCTCAGCGAAGACCGTGTCGCGGCGGCGGAAGCGCCCCCGGCTTGGTCCGAGGCGATGGCGCAAGCGGCCCTCGAGGCGGGCCTCGCCGCAGACACGCCCAATGGCCCCAGCGTCACCCGGGCTATCGACCGCGTCACCGTCCGCATCGGCGCCTGGTCCCGCGG
>JAEWNX010000438.1 GCA_023461135.1 Pseudomonadota bacterium | reverse complement strand
CGTGCGGGAGGCGACGGACGCGCTGGGCAAACGGAGTTACTGGGCCGCGGACAGGGGTGTGGCTGAAGCGGTCTGCAGCGCCGGTGTGATCGAGGCGATGGTGAGGTTGCCTTGGCTACGGCTCACTTCGCAGCGGACGTTCTGCAGGTTGCCGTCGGTCCAAACGTCGAAATCGACCCGAACCGCGCGCGGGCGAACCCGAACTTGGTCGAGACGAACCGAGCTGGCGTCGAGGCCGGCCTGGACGGCGACTTCCCCGCGGCAGAGGCGGATCGCCTCGCTGCGGTCAGACACGTCGTCAGCAGAAGCCACGCCAGGGACGAACAAGATCGCGGCTAACGCCATGCTGGAAAACAGGAAATTCTTCATACTACCCTCCGGGGAGATCGGGCGACCGGTCTGTATATGATGACCGGTCTATTTATTCGATATCACTAGACCGATCGTCATACAAGTGCTATTTTTCCGCTATGGCTAAAATTTCATCGGCCCGGGAGGACATGCTCTCCGCCGCCGTCGAGCTCTTCCGCGCGCGTGGCTACGAAGGCGTCGGTGTTGCAGAGCTCTTGCAGAAATCCGGCGCGCCGCGCGGCTCGCTCTATTTCCACTTCCCTGGCGGCAAAGAACAGATCGGCGCCGAAGTCGTCGAACGCGTCGGCGCAGAGGTCGCGCGCCGCTTCCGCGAACTCGGCGAGACGGGCGTCGACCTGAACATCTTCATCGAACGCGTGTTCAAGACCACGGCCAAGGAATGCAAGGAGCGCGATTACAAGGCCTCCTGCCCGATGGCGGCGATCGCCGCCGGCGTCAGCAGCGACAATCCCAAGCTGCAAGACGCCATCCGCGAGGCATTCCTCTCCTGGGAGCGCGAGATCGCGGCGGCGGCCGAGGGGCGCGGCATGACGAAGAAAAACGCCGAGGCGTTCGCTTCATCCTTCCTGGCCGCAATGGAAGGCGCGTTCGTGGTCTCGAAAGCGCAAGGCAATTCGAACGCCCACGTCAACGCTTCGCGCGCGATGCAGGCGCTGGCCACAGCACTGCTCTTGAACTAAGCGCGCTCGACCAGCGCCGCGTAACAGCCGCGCCGCGCATAATGCGCGTGGACGTATGCGACGTCTGGATTGGCGAAGAAGCGCTCGATCAACGGCGCGGCCTCCGCGCCCTCAACGAGATCTGCCTCGATCATCATGTTCTCAATGTCGAACCCGCGCAGCGAAAGCGTGCGCCGCGTAAGCGCGGGCGGCAGGACGCCGGCGCGGTCAAACCGTTGCTCGGTCTTGCGCACGAAGATGGGGCCCTGCTGGCGATAGGGGGTTTGCGCAGGCTGGTGGTCGTAATTCAGCAACAGCACGCTTTCGCCGACCTCCGCGTCGTCCAGCGAAATGCGGCAAGGCGCGGCGTGCTTGTTCTCGATACGCACGCGCCGCACGCCCTTCGCCGCCAATGCATCGTCCGGCAGAACATGCAGGTCGCGGAACGACGCGGGATTAAGTCCGGTGATGCGAAAAGTCATGGCGTTCTCCGGACCCCAATTTACGAATCGCCGTCGGCGGCGCTGGCCGAAATCGGACCTTGTGCTAGCGTCGCGCCCATGCGCCTCAACCAAGTGACGGCGGCGGCAACCGATCTGGAAGCGTCGATCGCCTTCTACCGGCTGCTCGGGCTGAAGCTGATCGTGAAGAGCGATCGCTATGCGCGCTTCGAACTGCCGCGCGGCGAAGCGACGTTTTCGCTGCATACCGTTGACGGCGCGATCCCTCGCGAGAACGCGCCGCAGCTCTATTTCGAAGTGGCCGATGTCGAGTTCGAGACGCGCCGGCTCAAGCACGCCGGCGTTGCGATCGAACGCGAGCCAACGCAGCAGAGCTGGCTATGGCATGAAGCGTGGCTGCGCGATCCGGCGGGCAACGCGATCTGTCTTTTTCATGCCGGCGAGAACCGGCGCTGTCCGCCCTGGCGTATCGATTCCCCGCCCGGCGCGAAGAACATGCATCTGATCATCCGCGGTGGCAAAACCTGGTCGCTGGTCAAGTTCGATGGCGGCGAGGACGGGTGGCGCGTGGTGCAGGCGAGCTATGACGATTACAAGACCTCGCTCGGCCCCTTCGATCTCTATTCGTTGCTGGCCATGCTGGAGCGTGAATGGCCGGACATCTTCTTGGCGTCTGAGCAGAAGATCCGCGCGTTCGCCGAAAGCAGTGAGGCTGTGCTGAACTTCTAATCAAAATGGTTCCAAGCCGTGCCAGACGCCGGCAAGGCCAAGCGTGCCGATCAGGGCGACGACCCCCAAGATGATCAACAGGCCAACGCCAAGCAGCACCAGCGCCCCGATCCAAGCAATGCGCGCCAACAAGAGCGCGGTGTCGTCTCCCTCGGCGCGGGCCTGCGCGGCGGCGATCACACCGAGCACGAAGGCGATGATGGTCGGCACGATCGGCAAGACGAAACCAAGCGCAAGGCAGCCGACGCCGATTCCCGCGACGATCATCGCGCTGGGCGCGGTGCGTGCGCCCGGCACGCCGGGCACAGCAAACACCGCACGCGCCTGGCCGGCGTCTTCGAGATAATCGACGACCTGCCCCGCCACCGGCGTCCCGGCCGAGCGCCATTCGCTCAGCGGAAACTCGAGCCGCTGATCGCTGTGCCCAAGAAGGACGCCGCGTCCGCCATGGACGCCGAGGATCGTGCCACGCATGCGGATGACCTAAGCGGGGTGAGCCGCATCGGCAACTTGTCACCCCGTGTGCGGCGCACAATCCAGCGTGCTGCGCACCTTGCAGACATGCATGGCAACGATGCTCGCCTGACGCGCGAAGTTGCCGCCGCGCGCCTTGCGTTGAGGCGCCCAAGCCGCTTCAACTCAATCATGCAGAATTTGATCGAAGGCTATCGAATTTATCGGAAAACGCGCTGGCCGGAGCTGCGCTCACTGCATCGCAAGCTGGCCGAAAAGGGCCAGTCCCCGAAGACCCTGGTGATCGCGTGCGCCGACAGCCGGGTCGATCCCGCCACCATCTTCAACGCTGGCCCTGGCGAACTCTTCGTCGTGCGCAATGTCGCCAATCTCGCCCCCCCTTTCGAGGAAGGCGCGGGCTACCACGGGGTGAGCGCGGCGATCGAGTTCGGGGTGATGCAGCTCAAGGTGGAGACGGTGCTCGTGCTGGGGCACGCCCAGTGCGGCGGCGTGGTAGCCGCGCTCAGCGACCAGCCGCGAGACCCAGATTCGTTCCTCGACCGCTGGGTCGGCCTCTTGGACCGGGCAAAAAGCCGGATCGACGAACATTGTGCCGATCCGAACTCTGCGCTGGAGCTCGAATCCATCCGGGTCACCCTGGAAAACCTGCTTACCTTCCCGTTCGTCCGGCAGGCGATGGAGGAGCGCGGCCTGAAGCTCGTGGGCGCGCGCTATGGGGTGGCCGACGGCGGCCTTGAGCTGCTGGACCCCAAAACCGGCGCGTTCCACCCCGTAGTTTGACGCGTTTTCATCACGCCAAGCAGTGTTCGACGGTGTTGTCCCAAAATGTTCCATGCTATGGCCTGAAAGCCGCATGAAAGACCTGGGCAGGGACGCACGGAGACGGCAGTGGCGGACGTTCTCATTGTTTGTGTCCGCGAGGACGAGCCGCAAGCCAAGGCGCTTGCGGAAATGTTCGAAGCGGCGGGATTTTCAATAGGCGGCGCGCCTTCGAGCGACGCCGCGCTGCGCTCTAGCGGCGCGGGGCTTGTGGTGTGGTCGCAGGCCTCGATCCGATCGCGGCCGTTTCTCGACGCTGCGCAGCGCGTGATCAATGCGCGCAAGGCGATCGTCGCCAGCTTGATCGAACCGCCGCCGCCCTCAAGCATCGGCGACTCCCCGGTGTTCGATCTCTCGCGCTGGGACGGCGACACCGAAGATCCCGCGCTCGATCCGCTCTTCTTCGCCATAGACCGCATGGTGAATTCAGCGCGCACCTCCGTCGGCGACGCCGCCGATGTGGAGGAAGCCTATGCGCCGCCGGCCCGTCCGCAGCGGACACCCACGCCGGCGCCGCCTCCGCCGCCGCAGCCGACTTACACGCGCACGCCGCCGCCGCCTCCCGCAAGCGACCCGCTCGGCACGGAAGCCGAGCACTGGCGCGCGATCCGCGACAGCCGCGATCCCACCGATTTCATGGACTATCTGGCCCGCTACGGCCCGAGCGGCGCGTTCGCGGAAGTCGCCGAACTGCGCTTGAAACAACTGACGTCTCGGTCCGAGGC
>JAEWNX010000437.1 GCA_023461135.1 Pseudomonadota bacterium | reverse complement strand
AGTTTAGGTTGATCCAGCGCGCCCGCGCCGCTAGCGACGGCGGCAGGGAGAGACTTCATGGCGGCGACCAAACGCGGCGGCATCGCTTTTCACTGGCTGATGCTGATCGGCTTCATCGTCGGTCTCGGCGCCGGTCTCTACGTGAACCTCTTTGTCGGCGCGGACACACCGTGGGTGCTCTGGGTCACCGACAACGTCACCGGCACGATCGGCCAGCTCTTCCTCGGCCTCCTGTTCATGCTGGTGCTGCCCCTGCTCTTCTCGGCGATCGTCGTGGGGGTCGCGGAGATGGGCGATCTCAGCAGTCTTGGGCGAGTCGGCTGGAAGACGCTGGCGATGACCGTGGTCATCTCCACGATCGCCGTGATTATCGGCCTTGGGCTCGTCAATTATTTCCGCCCGGGCGCGGGCGTCGATGCAGCGCTCGCACAGCAACTACTCACACAATATGCCGACAGCGCGCGCGGCATTGTCGAGAACGCGCCCGAGCGCGTCGATCTTGCGCAGTTCTTCCTCGATCTCGTTCCGCGCAATGTGTTCAACGCGGCCGCCGAAAACCAAGTGCTGCCGTTCATGGTGTTCGCCGTCTTTTTCGGCGTCGGCCTGGTTCTGGTGCGCAGCGCCGCGACCGATCAATTGCAGCTCGCCATCACCGGCCTGTTCGAAGTTATGATGAAGCTGCTGACGATCGTCATCAGCGTGGCGCCCATCGCCATCGCTTGCCTGATGTTCAACCTCGCCGCCTTGTTCGGATGGGATCTGCTGACGCGCCTGGCCGCCTTCGTCGGCGTCGCCGTGGCGGCGATGGCGATCCACATGTTCATTGTCTATCCGATTTTCGTCTGGCTTCTCGGCGGCAGAAATCCATTCGCGTTCTTCGCGCAGGCGCGCGATCCGATGGTGGTCGCGTTCTCGACCGCGTCCTCGAACGCCACCCTGCCCGTCTCGCTGCGCGCCGCGGAAACCGAACTGAAGCTGCCGAAGAAAATCTCGCGCTTCGTGCTCACCGTCGGCGCCACCGCAAACCAGAACGGCACCGCCCTGTTCGAGGGCGTCACCGTGCTGTTCCTCGCGCAATTCTTCGGCATCGACTTGGCGCTCAATCAACAAGTCATCGTCATGCTGGTCTGCATCCTCGGCGGCATCGGCACGGCGGGCGTGCCCGCGGGTTCGCTGCCGGTGATCGCGATGATCCTTGTGATGGTCGGCGTGCCCCCCGAAGGCATCGGCCTCATCCTCGGCGTCGACCGCTTCCTCGACATGTGCCGCACCACGCTCAACGTGACAGGCGATCTCGTTGTCGCGACGGTCGTTTCACGCGGCGAGACCGATCCGGTGGGCGAACCGCGCATCGCGCCGGTCGCGCCGGCGGACTGAGCCTCCGCGCATCGTGACCGTTGTCACAGCGCCACGGCTAAGGGCCGCTTACCTTCTCCTCATCGAAGCGAGGGCGCTTTGAGAAGAGGAGCTAGACCAATGACCAAGTTTTACAGCCTCGTGATCGCCGCTTTGGTTTGCGCGCCGGCCGCCTACGCCGTGTTGGCCCAAGCCTCGCTGATCGTCGCCTGATCCGAAGCCTTTCAACCGAGAGAGTTCAAGATGACCAAGTTCTACGCCCTGATCTGTGCGTGCGCGCTCTTCGCCCCTGTCGCGCTCGCCACGTTGAACCAAGCCGCGCTGATCGTCGCTTAAGCCCACCGACGAACTGCCCCCAGCCCTAAGGCGCGGCGAAAAGAAAGCCGCGGAGGTAGCTCCCCCTCCGCGGCTTTCCGCTGTTCAGGCGATGGCGCGCTTGGCCCGCGCGAGCGCTTCGGCGGCGCGGTCGAGGGTTTCGTCCTTCTTCGCGAAGCATAGGCGCACGAGCGCAGGTGGATCGGGCGTGACGTAGAAGGCTGAGAAGGGGATCGTTGCAACGCCGTGTTCAATGGCGTGCTTGGCGAAGGCTTCGTCGCTCATGGCAATGCCGGACGCTTTGAGATCGATGGAGAGGAAGTAGGCGCCCTTCGCGGGCAGCGTGACGAAGCCCTCCCCTTTCAGCGCTGAATCGAGGCGGTCGCGCGAGCGCTGGAAATCGGCGCGCATGGTTTCGAAATAGGAGCGCGGCTTGCCGAGCGCGTAGGTGACGGCGCGTTGCAGATTGGGCGGGGTGGTGAAGGTGAGGAATTGGTGCGCCTTGGCGAAATGATCCATCAGCTCCGGCGCGCCGCATGCGAAGCCCACTTTCCAGCCGGTGAGGGAAAACATCTTGCCGGCGGAGCCGATCTTCAGCGTGTGGTCGCGGAGGAGTTCGAGCATCGACACGTGTTCGACGCCGTCGAACGTGACGTGCTCCCAGACTTCGTCGCTCACGACGATGGCGTTGTGGGTACGGGCGAGCTCCGCAAGCATGGTCAGCTCGTCGCGGCTCGCGACGCCGGCGGCGGGGTTGAGCGGGGTGTTGAGGACAACGACGCGTGTCTTGTTCGTGAACGCGGCGGTGAGGGCTTCGCGCTCCAGTTTCCAATGCGGTGGGTGGAGGCGCACGATGCGCGGCACGCCGCCTGCCCTTCTGACCATGGGCAGGTAAGCGTCGTACATCGGCTCGAACAGGATCACTTCGTCGCCGGGTTCGATGAAGGCGAGCAGCGCGGCGGCGATGGCTTCGGTCGCGCCGGAGGTGATCGTGATTTCGCGCTGCGCATCGAGCGCGACGCCCTGATGCTCTTTGTAGTGATGCGCCACGGCCTCGCGCAGCGGCGGCAAACCGCGCGATGGCGGGTATTGGTTCGGCCCGTCAAGCGTGGCGCGCGCGGCCGCTTCGAGAATGTCGCGCGGGCCGTCTTCTTCCGGGAAGCCCTGCCCGAGGTTCACCGCGCCGCGTTCGGCGGCGAGGCGCGACATGACTTCGAATACGGTCGTGCCGAGGGACGCGTAGACGCTG
>JAEWNX010000436.1 GCA_023461135.1 Pseudomonadota bacterium | reverse complement strand
CCGCGCGGCCATCGCTGTCAATTCTGCAGCGCCCGGTACGGCATGACGTAGACGAAGGTGAACAGGAACAGCCACACGACGTCGACGAAGTGCCAATACCAGGCCGCGGCTTCGAGGCCGAAGTGCTTTTCAGGCGTGAACTGGCCGGCAATCACCCTCAGCAAACAAACCGCCAGGAAGATCGTGCCGATGATCACGTGCGCGCCGTGGAAGCCGGTCGCCATGAAGAAGGCCGAGCCATAGACGTTGGCCGTCGTGACATCGCCCTGGTTGCCGAACGCAAAACCCGCTTCAGGATACTCGATGCCGAACTGGATGTAGGTGAACAGCATCCCCAACAACACGGTGAGGATGAGGCCGTTGCGCGCGCCCTTGCGGTCGCCGGACTGCAGGGCGTGGTGCGCCCACGTCACCGTCGTGCCCGAGAGCAAAAGGATGAGCGTGTTCATCAGCGGCAGGTGGAAGGGATCGAACGTCTCCACGTGCGGAGGCGGCCAAGTCGCCCAAGCCGCGGCCGTCGCCTCGTCCCAGGTCGGCACCATCCAGGCGGCCCGGTGCTCGTGGAAGATCGCCAGTTCGAAGAACATCCAGAACCAGGCGACGAAGAACATCACTTCGGACGCGATGAAGAGGATCATGCCGTAGCGAAGGCCAATATCGACGACCGGCGTGTGATCACCGGCGCGGCTTTCCTTGATCACATCGCCCCACCAGGCAATGCAGGTGACGATCAGGATGCCAAAGCCCGTGATGAACAGCGGCCACTGACCGCGCGAGAGGAAGAAATTGCCCTCTTCCGTCGTGAGGCCGCGCATCAGCACGACCGCGCCGATCGCGGCGACCAGCGCCCCGACGGAGCCGACAAACGGCCACGGGCTCGGATTGACCAGATGGTAGTCGTGCTTGACCTCGCCGTGCGCCATAACTTCCCCTCAACTCGACTCTTCGCTCTGCGCCTCAGGCGCGGTGGAGCGGAAATAGGTGTAGGACAACGTGATTGTATTGACCCCGCGCGTGTCGGGATCGCTCGCGATGTCCGGATCGACGAAGAACACCACCGGCAGCTCCGCTTCCTCTCCCGGGGCGAGCACGCGATCCTGGAAGCAGAAGCACTCGAGCTTGGCGAAGTATTGGCCCGCCACGTGCGGCGCCACGTTGTACGATGCGCGCACCGTCACCGGCTCGTCCGAGGTGTTGCGGATGCGGTAGAAGGCGAGCCCGGTTTCGCCGATGCGCAGGGATTCCATGTTTTGCTTCGGCGCAAACTCGATCGGCACGCCGGGCGCGATGTTGGCGTCGAACCGAATGGCGATGCGCTGATCGAGCACTTGGCCAGGCGAGGCGGCTGCTTCCTGGGTCCTGCCGCCGTAACCGGTGATGCGGCAGAACGCGTCGTAGAGAGGCACGGCCGCGAACGCGAGCCCGGTCATGCCCGCGACCGCCGCCGCAGCTATGCCCGCCGTCCACGCCATGCGCCGCTTGCGGTTCAGCTCGCTCATAGCGGGCGGTCCAGCACGGCGGCTTGCATCTGCGTCACCGTGATCGCGAACACGAGCACGATGAAGGCGCCGATCGCCAGCGCGATCCAGAGGTTGCGCCGCTTACGGGCAGCAAGCTCTTCGGGCGTGAGGATCACGCTCATGCGCCGATCCCCCGCTCCACGAGGAGCGCCGCGAACAGAACGAAGAGGTAGAGGATCGAGAAGCCGAATAAATCGCGCGCCGGCCTGTCCTGCGCCTTGTCGCCCTCGCCCGCGCGCGAGCGCAGCACGCGCCAGGCAAGGAACAGGAAGAACGCGCCGCCGAGGATGGAGACCGCCGCGTAGATCGGGCCGCCGAGCCCGGTCAGCACAGGCGCTGCGCCGAGCGGCGCCAGCAGCAGGGAGTATGCGAAGATGTGCGGCGCGTCGTCTTCGCGCCGTGCGTCACGGGCAGCATCGGCACGCGCGCGGCTTCGTAGTCGCGATGCGAAAGCAGAGCGAGCGCCCAGAAGTGTGGCGGCGTCCACATGAAGATGATCGCGACAAGCAAAAGCGGATCGAGGCCGAGCGAGCCGGTCTTTGCGGCCCACGCGATCGCCGGCGGCAGCGCGCCAGCAAGGCCGCCGATGACGATGTTCTGCGGCGTCGAGCGCTTCAGCCAGATCGTGTAGACGACCGCGTAGAAGAAGATCGTGAAAGCCAGCAGACCCGCCGCCAGCGGGCCGGCCGCGAGCTGCATCGTCATCACCGCGAACACGGAGAGGAAGATGCCGAGCATCAGCGCTTCTTCGCGCGGCACGCGTCCCGCCGGGATGGGCCGCACGCGCGTGCGCGTCATCACCGCATCGATGTCGGCGTCGTACCACATATTGAGCGCGCCCGAGGCGCCGGCGCCGACCGCAAGGGCGAGGATCGAGGCGAAGCCCAGCACCCAGTCCCCTGCGCCGGGCGCCGCGACGTAGCCGACGAGCGCGGTGAACACGACCAGGCTCATCACGCGCGGCTTCAGCAGCGCGACGTAGTCGCTCGCGCTGGCGGTGCGTTGGTGCGTGAGGATGTCGGCCATGATCTCAGTGGTGCGGGTCCGGCTTGATCACCGGCAGTTCGTTGAACTGGTGGAAGGGCGGCGGCGAAGAGAGCGTCCATTCGAGCGTCGTTGCGCCCTCG
>JAEWNX010000435.1 GCA_023461135.1 Pseudomonadota bacterium | reverse complement strand
GCTGAGCAGATAAAGCACATAGACGGCGAAAGCCGTCCCACGGCCCGGCTCTGCGGCGGAAGCGGGTATGGTCATGCCGCTCACATCGCACCGGGCTGCTTTTGATTCAAGGCGAAGCCGCTATTTCCGCTTCCGCGCCAGCGGATGCTTCGTCTCCACCAGCGTCTTCAGCCGCCCTTCGGCTACGTGCGTGTAGATTTGCGTCGTGGCGATGTCGGCATGGCCGAGCAGCGTCTGCACCGTGCGCAGGTCGGCCCCGCCTTCGACCAGATGTGTCGCAAACGCGTGCCGCAGCACGTGTGGCGACACCCGCGCCGGATCGATCCCAGCCTTCGCCGCCGCTGCTGCCAGGATCTGCGCCACGCGCCGGCGCGTCAGCTTGCCGTCGGCGGCGCTCGCGGACGGGAAGAGCCAGCGTTGCGCCTTCTCGCGCTGTGCCTCGGCCTTAGGCAGCGCCGCAAGTCGCGCGGCGAGATGCGTTTCGAGCGCCTTCAACGCCGGTCCGCCAAGCACGACGATGCGCTCTTTGCCGCCTTTGCCCTCGACCACCATATGCGCCTGGCCGGGCTTGGGCGCAGTGCGTAGCGGCAGCGACACCAGTTCGCTCACGCGCAGTCCCGCGCCGTACAGCAATTCGATCAGCGCCTTGTCTCGCGGCGTCTCGGCCGCTTCGATCAACCGCTCGATCTCCTCGGACGAAAGCGTCTTGGGAAGAGAGCGCGCACGCTTGGGCGCGTCGAGCCGCGATGTCGGATCGTCGCCGCGCACATTGTCCTGCAGCAGGAAGCGGTAGAATTGCCGGAGCGCGGAGATGCGCCGCCGCGCCGTCGCCGCGGAGAGGCCGCGCTTGGCGAGCCCCGCCACGTAGGCCTCGACCGCCTCAGCGCCCGCGCCCTTCAGCCCGCCGCGGATTTCCGATCGCGCGTCTTCGAGATCGCGCGCGTAGGCGTCGAGCGTATTCGCCCGCGCCCCGCGCTCGGCGGAGAGCATCTCCAGGAACGCCTCGATCAACGCGGAATCGCTCATGGCGCCATCATATCAGACCAGGCAGGAACAATCCCTGCGCCGGCTCCGTTCGTCTCCGAGGAGGAGCGCCCCATGACCACGGAAGCCGAAATCCGCGAAAAGTTCTGGAAGCATTTGAAGTCCGACCGCACCCTCATGCTGGGCTTGATCGGAAATCCCGAAGGGCATTCCCAGCCCATGACGGCGTTGCTGGATAATGACGACGCGCAAAGCGGTCCGCTCTGGGTCTTCAGCTCCAAGGATGTCGATCTGGTGCGCGCCATCGGCGAAGGCGGACGGGGCATGGCGCAGTTTGTCTCCAAGGGCCACGACGTGTTCGCCTGCTTCGATTGCGATCTCTCGCTGTCGAACGACCGCGCCACCATTGACCGGCTTTGGAATCCCTACGTCGCAGCCTGGTTCGAAGGCGGCAAGGACGATCCGAAGCTGCAACTGATCCGCGTCGATCCTCACAACGCGCAAATCTGGCTGAACGAGAACAGCCTGTTCGCGGGCGTGAAAATGATGCTCGGCGCCGATCCCAAGCGCGAGTTCAAGGACAAGGTCGCCGACACCAATCTGGGCGGCGCGCGCCCGTCATAACGCCGCACTGACGCCTCTGTAGTTGAGAAGGCTCACGCCTTATATCCGGTGTGAGCCCACGCGCTGCGGAGCGCGCCATGATGAGCGTCCACGAAGAGCTGAGCCCCGTCGCACGCACGGCGCCTGGCACGCCGGAGCAGGCGGCCGGCGCGCGTCCGCGCATCGTCATTGTCGGCGCCGGTTTCGGTGGGCTTGAGTGCGCGAAGGCGCTGCGGCGCGCGGACGCGGATGTGGTCCTGATCGACCGCCACAACCACCACACCTTCCAACCGCTGCTTTACCAAGTGGCCACCGCGGCGCTGGCGCCGAACGACGTCGCCTGGCCGATCCGCGAAATCCTTCGCCATCAGCGCAACGTCACGACGCTGATGGCCAACGTGACGGATGTGGATGCAAAACGGCAGATCGTGCGCAGCGATGCAGGAGAGACGCCCTACGATTTTCTGGTGCTCGCGACCGGCGCCACGCACTCCTATTTCGGCCATGACGATTGGGCCCCTTTCGCGCCCGGCCTCAAGGATCTGACCGACGCCCGCGCCATCCGCCGTAGATTGCTGTGCTCGTTCGAGCGCGCCGAAATCGAAACCGATCCTCAGCGTCAGCAGGCGCTGCTCACCTTCGTCATCGTCGGCGGTGGGCCGACCGGCGTAGAACTCGCGGGCGCCATCGCCGAAGTCGCGCGCCAGACGCTGCGCCGTGATTTCCGCCGCATCGATCCCCGGCGCACGCGCATCGTGCTGATCGAAGCAACGTCGCGCATCCTCACCGCTTACCCCGAACAGCTTTCGCACTACGCGTTGCGTGCGCTCCGCCGCAAAGGCGTCGATGTCCACCTCGATGTGCGCGTGACTGCCTGTACCGAGGAGGGCGTCGAGACGAGCGAGGGCGCCATCGCCGCCGCGAACATCATCTGGGCCGCGGGTGTGCAGGCATCGCCCGCCGCTACGTGGCTCGAGGCGCCGCCCGACCGCGCCGGGCGCGTGCCGGTCAACGCCGATCTTTCAGCGCCGAACACGCCGAATGTCTTCGTCATCGGCGACACCGCGGCGACCGGAGAGCGTCTCCCTGGCATCGCGCCGGTCGCCAAACAGATGGGTCGGTATGTCGGTAAGCTGATCGAGGCGCGCCTGCGGGGCGCCCCCGCCACGGCGCCGTTCCGCTACAAACACGCCGGCGATCTCGCCACCATCGGCCGCAACGACGCGGTCGTGCGCTTCGGCGCCTTGAGCCTCACCGGTTTTCCCGCCTGGGTGTTCTGGAGCGTGGTGCACATCTTCTTCTTGATCGGCGCGCGCAACCGCATCGCCGTCGCCTTCAACTGGCTCTGGGATTACATCACGTTCCAGCGCAGCGTGCGCCTGATTATCTAGTCTTTGTAGATCAGGATGGCAGGGATGGCGCCATGCTTGCCGCAATAGCTTGGCGCCGCGCACTGCAGCACAAATAAAGCGTTGAGGAAAAGGCCTCCACGCCAATCGTCGGGCACGTATCGGCGCATGAACGGATTATCGACGACCCTGAAGGTGTCATAGCCGTAACGGAACGGCCAATCTTGGGCTTCGAACCAGGAGCGCTCATGAGGACGGTGCAGCAGATTCGGCTTGGCGGCATCGTTGGTCAAGGCTTCGACGCCGCGATCCCAGCCCATTCCCTTCGCGAATTGCTCGATGCGAAACGCGAGAGGCGCGTAGGGCCACCACCAATAGACAACGACGGCCAGTCCGCCGGGTTTCAGGACGCGCCAGAGTTCGCGCAGGGCGACACTCTGTTGCGCGTCCGGAAGCTGATAGATCACGTGATTGCAGGTGATCGCATCCATGGAATTGTCCCGCAGGGGCAGATTGGTGAGATCGCCCTGGAGATAAACGCCTCGCTCCCCTAACTTCGACCGGGCCACGCGGAGCGCCTGCGCTGAGAGATCGATGCAGATGCGCTGCTCGAAAGCATCACCGTACGCCAGCAGCTCGTCATGCGCGATCGGGCCGCTGCCGGCGTCAAGCAGGTATTTGCCGCCTTTCCTGAAGCGCCGCGCCAGCCGGGCAATGCACTTGCGCGTGAAGTCGATGGAGGCGGCGCGCGTATCTACGAAAGCCTTGGTGTCGGAGTAGAAGCCGTGTTCGTCGGTCTCCCAACCTTCATTCTGATAGAATTCACGAATGCTGTCGTTTTCTGAAGCGCGATCGTCTGCGAGAGGCAGCAGACAGGCCACGCCTTCCCTGTAAGGGTAACGCGTCCCGTCCTCGGTCGTTAGAAATCCGTCATCGGCCAAGCGCAGGTTGCGATGGCTGGCGGGGCAGCGCAGCACCTCGACAAAGTCCGCCATGTGGCGACTCCGTGCGAACTGCCTGCATT
>JAEWNX010000434.1 GCA_023461135.1 Pseudomonadota bacterium | reverse complement strand
GGTTTCCGTACCGCCGGCTTCCAGCCGGCAAAAAAAGCGCCCCGTCGCCCCAGCGGACCAATCTGCCGGCAAGATGCCGGCGGTACAGGATGCGCCGTCGCTAAATCCCGCAGGCCTCTACAAGCGCGAAGGCGAAGACGCGCTCACCGTCGCGCTCGCCGCGTTGGACGCGTCCGCGCTGCGCGGGCTGATCGTGGAGCACAATCTCGATCCCTCCGGCGCCACCGGCGCGATGGACGACGCCGAACTCGCGACGCACATTGTCGCGCAAGCCAAGCGCCGCGCCGAGCGCGACGAGAAAATGTTCGACTACTGACTGACCAGCGCCCGGCGTATCTCCGGGATGAACTGCCCGCGCTCCTGATCGAAAATCTCGAAGGTCGTCGCGAAATCCCACACACACCAGCCGATCGCATGCGACTCGCATGTCTCGCGCACTGTGCGTAGCCATAGCGCGCGCTGATCGACAGGAACGCGACGGTTCACGCCGAACTCGCCCAGTTGCAGTGGCAGATTGTGTTCATGCGCCCAGTCCGCTGCGCGCGCGATGTGGGCGCGTACGTCAGCAACGTCATCGGATTTGCCCCAGGCGCGGTCGAAGGTTGGCGGATCCTCCAGCCATTCGCCGTTCTGGTGCGTGAAATCGTGCGGCTCGTAATAATGCACGGTGAGCGCAAGGCGGCGGTCCTGGGGCGGCGTCCAGCCATTAAGGCCGTTGATGGAGTTCCAATCGGGCGGACCGATCACGATCAGCCTGTCCGGATTGCTTTCGCGGATCGCCGCGATGGCGGCCTGATAAAGCGCCGTTGTCCGCCCCGCATTCCAGTACCCGCCATTGAGTTCGTTGATCACTTCGAAAATGAGACCGGGCGGCGCCTCTCGATAATGCGCGCCGATCTGGCGCCACAGGTCGGCGACGCGCGGCGTGTAGCGCGGCGGCTCGTCCATCAGCCGCCAGAAATGGTGGATGTCCAACTGCACCTTGAGCCCGCGGGTCAGCGCTTGGTCGATGACCTCGTCGACGCGTGCGAACAGCGCCGGATCGATGCGATAGCCGGGCCGGCCTTCCGCGTGCTCATCCCAACGCACCGGCAATCGCACGCCGTCGAAGCCTGCATCGGCGAGGGCGCTCAGATGGTCGGGCTGGATGCGGTAGCCCCATTCGCCTTCGTTGGGCGCTTCCAATGCGCCCAGATTGACGCCGCGGCGGATCGGGAAGCCTGGCGCCTGCGCCTGGCCGTTCGCGTCTTGCGCGCACGCGGCGAGCGCGGCGCCCCCCAACAGAACCTCACGGCGATTCATTTCGCCAACCTAGCCTGCCTCGAGCACGGCGGCGAGGCGCCTGGGATGACGGATCGATGAAACGCCGCTAAGAGCGCCGCCCATGTTCGATAAAATCCTGATCGCCAACCGGGGCGAAGTGGCCGTGCGCATTATCCGCACCGCCCGCCGCATGGGGATCAAGACGGCGGTCGTCTATTCCGAGGCCGACCGCGACAGTCTTGCCGTCGATATGGCCGACGAGAGCGTGTTCATTGGTCCATCGCCTGCGGCTCAAAGCTATCTGGTGATCGACAAAATCGTGGACGCCGCCAAGCGAACCGGGGCGCAGGCGATCCACCCAGGATTCGGCTTCCTTTCGGAGAAAGCCGAGTTCGCCGACCGGCTGCTGGCGGAGAAGATCACCTTCATCGGCCCCAACCCACACGCGATCCGCGCCATGGGCGACAAGATCGAGTCGAAGAAGACAGCGGCGGAGGCAGGCGTCTCGTGCGTGCCGGGCTTCATCGGCGAAATCCAAGGCGTCGAGCACGCCGTGCAGATTTCCGAGGAGATCGGCTATCCGGTGATGCTCAAGGCCAGCGCCGGCGGCGGCGGCAAGGGCATTCGCGTCGCCTATCATCGCACGGACGTGGAGGAAGGCTTTCCCGCCGTCCGCGCCGAAGCCAAGGGCGCGTTCGGGGACGACCGGATCTTCATCGAGAAATTCGTCACCGCGCCACGGCACATCGAAATACAAGTGCTGGGCGATAAGCACGGCAATATCGTGCATCTGTTCGAGCGCGAATGCTCCATCCAGCGCCGCAACCAAAAAGTCATCGAAGAGGCGCCGTCGCCGCTCTTAGACGAAAAGACGCGGCAAGCGATGGGCGAACAAGCCTGCGCCTTGGCGCGCGCGGTAAACTACGACAGCGCCGGCACAGTGGAGTTCGTCGCCTCAGGCGCCGACAAGAGCTTCTATTTTCTCGAAATGAACACCCGGCTCCAGGTGGAGCATCCGGTCTCGGAAATGATCACCGGGCTCGATCTTGTGGAGCAGATGATCCGCGTCGCCGCCGGCGAGAAGCTCGCGTTCAAACAGAAGGACTTGAAAATCAAAGGTTGGGCCATCGAGAGCCGCATCTACGCCGAAGACCCCTACCGGAACTTCCTGCCCAGCATCGGGCGTCTCCGCGCCTACAAGGCGCCGGAGGAAGGCAAGCACGGCGACATCACGCTGCGCAACGAGACCGGCGTGCGCGAGGGCGACGAGATTTCGATGTTCTACGATCCGATGATCGCAAAACTCGTCACGCACGCTCCCACACGCATCGCAGCCATCGACGCGCAAGCCGCGGCGCTCGACCGTTTCCTAATCGACGGCATCGCGGAGAATATCCCGTTCCTCGGCGCGGTGATGGAGGAGAAGGACTTCCGCAAAGGCGACTTCACCACCGCCTACATCAAAGAGCACTTCCCGAACGGGTTCGAGGGCGTGCCAGCCACGGCCAAACAGGAAAAGCTTCTCATCGCCGCCGCCGCCGTGGCGCGCTCGTTCACCGCGCGCCGCGCCGCGCAAACCAGCGGGCGCATCAATCCGCCCAATGGCTGGCAGCGCGAATGGGTGGTGATCCTCGACAAAAACCATCACCTGACGCGCGTGGACCTCGATGACACTGGAGCGGATGTCGTCATCGACGGAAAGAAGCACCGGTTCGACACGATAACGCGTCCGGGCGCGCGCGTGATCGAAGGCAAGTTCGACGGCGAGCCGTTCGCGGTGAAAATCAAAACGGCGCCCGAGGGCTATACGCTGCGCCTGCGCGGCGTCATCGCGCGCGCGATGGTGGCCACGCCCCGCGGCGCCGATCTCTACAGGAAGATTCCCGAAAAGCAGAAGGCCGACACCTCCAAGCTCATCCTCTCGCCCATGCCTGGCCTCGTCATTTCCATCGACGCCAAGCCCGGTCAGGACGTGAAAGCCGGTGAGGGCGTCGCTGTCGTCGAAGCCATGAAGATGCAAAACATCATCCGTGCTGAACGCGACGGCGTGGTGACGAAGGTTCACACCGCCGCCGGCGCGTCAGTCGCGGCGGACGAGGTCATGATTGAGTTGGCGTGAGACGCGCTAAACCAGCCGTCCCTCGAACTCGCCGCGCTCGAACGCTTCGCGCAGCTTGAACTTCTGGATCTTCCCCGAGCCGGTCAGCGGCCAGTCGTCCACCCAGATCCAGAACGCCGGTGTTTTCTGCGGCGAGAGGCGGTCGCGAATGAACGCCTTGAGCGCCGCGCCGTCCGGCCGCTCGGCGCCCGAGCAAGAGCGCATGAAGCACGCCACCTGTTCGCCCCACGTCTCGTCGGCGATGCCGAGGACAGCGACCTCCGCGATCGCATCATGCTCCAGCATCGCGTTCTCGATCTCGGCCGGAAACAAGTTCTCGCCGCCGCGGATGATCATGTCCTTGACGCGTCCGGTGATCCTCACATAGCCGCGTGCGTCCATGCGCCCGAGATCACCCGTGTGCAGCCAGCCCTCGGCGTCGATCGCTTTCGCGGTCGCTTCGGGATTGTCATTGTAGCCCGTCATCACGAGGTAACCGCGGCAGCAAATCTCACCCTGTTCGCCGATCGGCGTCACCGCGTTTGTCTGCGGATCGCGGATGGAGACCTCGACGTGGGGAACCGGCTGACCGATGGTTTCGGTCAGATCTTCGAGCGAGTCCTCGTGCCAGCATTGGGTGATGACGGGCGAAGACTCCGTCTGCCCATAGACGATCTGGATCGGCGCGCCGAACACCGCGCGCGCCTGACGGCACAGTTCGGGCGCCACCATCGCGCCGCCCGACATGATACGCTTGGTTGAAGAAACGTCGCGGCCGGATCGCTGCACTTCATCGATCAGGGCCACCAGCATAGTGGGCACGCCGAACACGAGATCGGTGCGCTCGCGTTCGATGACCCTGACGATCATGGCCGGATCAAACATTGGCGCCAGATACATGGTGACGCCAATGGCGAGCCCGCCCGCCACCAGGATCGCGCAACCTGAGCAATGGAACAGCGGCATGTTGTGCACGAGCGTGGCGCCCGGCGTCGCGCCTGCGCGCGTCATGATGTCGATGCCGTTCCGGATCAGCCCGTTGTGGTGCAGCAAGGCGCCTTTCGGAAATCCCGTGGTCCCGGATGTGTATTGTATCTGCACGGGATCGGATGGCTTTGGCTCGCGTCGCGGGCCGCGCTCTTCGCCGTCGAACATCGCCGCGTGATCTGCCAGCAGAATGCGATGGCGGATCGCGGGCAGTTCGTTGCACACGGCGTCGGCGATCTCTTGCATCGGCGTGCCGCGGAAGCTGGCGACATAATAGATCGCCTCCGCGCGCGATTGCTCCAGCACGTATTTGAGTTCACGCCGCTGGTAGGAGGGGTTCACCGTCACGAGCACGACGCCGGCCAGCGCGCACGCCAGTTCCAGTAAAACCCATTCCGGCGTGTTGTTCGCATATACAGCGACGCGCGCGCCTTCTGCGTGCCGGCTGGCGAGCGCGCGAGCGAGCCGCTGGGCATCGCGCAGCAGTTCGGCATACGTCCAGGTGCGCAGGATCGCGCCGTCGTAGCCAAGTTCCTTGATCGCCGGCCGGTTCGGCGCCGCGGCAGCCGACGCGCGCAGCATGTCGCCGAACGTCAGCGGCGCAGGTTCGGGCCCGCCCTGGGCTGGAAAATAGGAGTCCGACAGCGTTGCTGTGTACAAGCGAACCTCCCCGACCGTAGGTCAAGCCTAGCAGGAAGCTGCGGAAACGTCTCGGCCGCCGAGGTCACTGAGCGTGCGCAGCAATCTCGTTCGTCGATTTCGGGCTAGCGGCGCGGCCCCCGCTTCGGCAATGTCCCGCGCCGAAGGGAATGCTCATGCCAAGACTCATCGCGCTCGCCGCCGCCGCGCTGCTCGTGCTCGCCGGCTGCAACCAGAACACCGCTAACTGGACTGACTTCCAGAACCGCTTCATCGAACGCGCGTTCGAGATCGATCCCACGTTCGCCGCGGGCCAGGGTCGCCACGAATACGATGGCCGCTTGCCGGACTGGAGCGAGGAAGGCCTCGCCGCGGCCAGGACATTCCTCACCGACTCGATCACCCAGGCCGAAGCCATGCGCGGCTTGAACGATGAGCAGGAATTCCAGCGCGATTATCTCGTCGCGGTCGCGCGCGGCCAGCTTTTCTGGCTCGAAACCGCCGACCAGCCGCACACCAATCCAGCCTATTACATGGGCTCCCTCAGCCCCTCCATGTATGTGACGCGCCCTTATGCGCCGCTGGACCAGCGCCTGCGCGCCTACATCCAGTATCTGCAAGCGGTACCGAACGCAGCGCCCCGGATACGCGCTAAC
>JAEWNX010000433.1 GCA_023461135.1 Pseudomonadota bacterium | reverse complement strand
GCGCTCTCATGCGCTTCGCGCGGCGGCACGGTGAAGTACGCGCCGACGCCGGCGAGGATCAGCAGCAAGAGGAGGCGCATGCGCTACGTCGCCGCCGGCTCGTCCGCCGCGCGGCTGCACTGCACTTGCGTGAAGGCGCCCCAACAATTGAGGACCGGTTCGCCGTTGAATGTCACGATGTAGCGCGAGGCAAGAAAGTAGTTGGTGTAGTCGCGATCGCCGGCGAGCTGCGCCAAGCCGCCTTCGACGAACTGGCCGAGATTCTGCGGATCGCTCAGCACGGCGTCGGCCGCTTCGCGCATCTTCGGCTCGTCCGGGCGCGTAAAGAAGGCGGCGACGCCCGCGACCACCAGCAGCAATAGAACCAGCCTCAGCATGTACGCCTCCCTTGACCCGAGGGCGGCGAAGCTAGCTCAGCGCGCCCGAGCCGGAAAGCAAATCATGGGGCCTTGCGGCGCTTGCCGGGTTTTGGCGGGGCGACGGCCGCTTGCATCTTCTTTGGCGCGATCGCGCGCCAGCTTTCGTCGAGATAATCGATCAGCTTGTCGAGCGGCGGCTTGGCCTTGGCGCCGTACGTGAAGGTGACCCAACCCGACTTCGCCATGCCGTATTCCGTCGGCGTTGCGCCCTTCATCTTCAGCGCCTCCACGCTGCGGAACGGCAGCTTCAGTGAAAACGAAAAACCGCCGTCCTCGGTTGAGCCCAAGAACATGAAGGTCTTCTTGCCGCCGACCTTGAACGCGTGATGGCCCCACGGAAAATCCTCGACGGTGTCGGGGTAAGCCAAGGCGGCCTTGCGCATGGCCTTGGCGTCGGGGTGCTTGAGCGGCGCGGATGCGGTCACGCGGTAAGTGTCGCCCAAGCCGCGCTCCGCCGCCAGATGCAGCGAGGCTGCCACTCGGCGCTGGTTAAGCGGGCGGGGCGCAAGTAATCAGCACTCGCTGCGGAGGAGAATTGCATGGGTTCGGATTGGCTGGTCGCCGGCGAGGTCATCGCCGCGGGGGCGCTTGGCGGCTTCATTTACTGGGGTTCCAACGTGCTGTTCACGCGCCTGAGAATAATTCTGCGTCCGCGATAGCGGAACACCATTCGGCGTCAGCGGTTTTTCCGTCACGAACAACGGAGCAGCGCACATGAGTGGAGTCGGAATTCTTGGTGCGATCATCATCGGTATCGTCGCCGGTTGGATCGCTGAACAAGTGATGGGCCGCCGTCACGGCCTTCTCACCAACCTGATCGTAGGCGTGGTCGGCGCACTCTTGGGCGCGTTCCTCGCAGGCGCGCTCGGCATCGAGTTCGCCGGCTTCTGGGGCAGCCTGCTTGTGTCGACAATCGGCGCCATCATCCTGCTCGCCATCCTCGGGATGTTCCGGCGCAGGCCGACGGTCTAACCGCAACCAACTCGAAGCACGCCGGCCGGATCATCCGGCCGGCGTTTTATTTTGCGCCCGCCTTCGTGCGCGCCTGCTCCAGCGCCTCAACGGCGGCGTCGAACGCCAGCATCGTGGAAGCGTGGCGGGGTGGGTATTCGCGCACGCCTTCCAGGTGACGCAGCTCCCAGAAGCGGCCGGACGGCGGCGGCGCGGCCTCCTTCAGCATCGCGCGCAGCGCATCGCGCGCTTCACGAATTTCCGATGGCTTCGCGCCGATCGCGTGCATTGCAAGCACGCCCGTCGCGGCCTGGCCCAACGCGCACGCTTTGGGATGCACGGCGATTTCACTGACCAGGCCGTCCGTCAGCTTCAGCTCCACCGTCACCACCGAGCCGCAGACGCGGCTCACCTTGGTGGCCGCGCCGTCGGGATTCTCCAGCCGGCCGACGTGCGGGATATCGGCTGCAAGCTCCAGGATGCGAGGGTGGTAAAGATCGTCCATCCGCCTTTATGTGGCCTTCCTTCGGGGCCACGCAACGGCCCGGTTGAGCGGAGGCTCTATGCGCAGACGCACATTTGTGACCGCGTTGCTGGCCGTGGGCGCCTCGCCAGCCGCCTTCGCGCAAATCCAAGCGCCGACGTCCTTGCCAATCATCGACCCGCAGAACGAATTGGAGCGCGCGCTGATCGCGGCGACCGATCCCGGCGCCGGCGAGCCGCAGCGCGACGCGTTCCGGCGCCTCTTCCTGCGCTCAAACGTCGCGCTGGCGCTTGCTTCGAACGCGCCCGATGCGCCGCCCGCGCAGGTCGAGGCGCGACCGGGCCATCGCACGTGCCTGATTTTCACCAGCAGCGCGCGCGCTACGGAAATCATGGGCGCGAACAGACCGCGGATCGTATTGCCAGGCCGCCAGGCGCTTGAGCGGGTGCGCGGCGCAAACGTGGTGATCAACATCAACCGCCGGCCGTTCATCACGCTCGACCCAGAAGGCGTTGAGGGTTTCTTGGCGTTGCCGGATGGACCGCAAGCAGATGGGCCGCAGCAGCAAGCGCCGCAGACTCCGGATTTAGCCGGGCCCTCCCAGTAGGCCTTCGTTCCCGCAACGCCGATCGTAAAGGCCGCGCGTGCGCGCGACGTGTCCGTCGCCGTTCTGTTCGAAGAGATGCACCTGCCAGGTATGCGTGCAGTTGTTCGCCGTGATCGTGCGCCGGCACACCTGCACGGGCGGCGCGCCACGGCCTTGCTCGTCCAGCGGGGGCGCCGCGCCGCACGTGAACTCACTGCGCCGCAGATCGGCCGCCGCGTCCGACAACGCGAGCCCGGCTGTATAACGGCCAGATGCGTTCCGCTCGAAGGCCGTCAAAGTCGCGGCTTCGTTCGCGTTGCGCCAATCGCCGAGATCCAGTTGGCCCTCCAGGCGCGAGCCCGCTTCTAGCGGCGGCGCTGCGGTCGGAAGCGTTTCGCACGCGGCGAGCAGCAGCGCTGCAATCAAGATCGGGGCGTACTTCATCGGCGTCGTCCTAACGCGCGCCCAGGCACATCACGTCATGCCCGGCGATCGGTTGCGCGCCCGTCCGCTCGACCACCACGTACCAATCGATCGCGCACTGGCGCTCCATGATCTCGATCCGGCATTCGAGCCGGCCCGATTGCTCGCAGGCGAACCCGTTCCGCTCAAGATCGGCGCGAATGTAGCTGACTTCCTGGTTCGCGTAACGCGCACTCACCCGCTCCTGGAATGCCGGGGCGTAGGTGGCGGGGTCCGCGCCCCGCCATTGGCCGAAGTCCAGGCCCCCCGTGCTTGCGCCCTCAGGCGGGGCCGTCTGGCCTGCCCGCGCCATGTCTGGAGGCGGCAGCGCCGAGCCGCGCTCAACCGGAAACGGATTGGCCGCCTCCTCGCTTACGGAGGCGCCCCCGCTGGCGCAGGCGGCAAGCGCCGCAAAGGCTGCAAACATCAAAATCCGCATACGCACCTCTACTCCCCCGAGGAGGTTCGCTTACGCACTGTGGCCGTCCCGGGCAAGCTGACGCGCGCCGTTGGCGCTGCACTGGGCGCATGTGGAATAAGACGCGCATGAAGAAGCAAGCCGAGAAATCGCGCCCGCCGGGGCCGACGCGCGCCGAAGCGCAATGCCTGTGCGGCGATGTTGCGATGGAGATCGCAGTCCCGGCGCAATGGGCGTGGCACGACCACTCCGCGGCTACGCGGCGCGCACACGGCGCCGCGTACGCGACTTACGTC
>JAEWNX010000432.1 GCA_023461135.1 Pseudomonadota bacterium | reverse complement strand
CCGCCTGGTAGCTGCTGCCTTCGGGATAGCGTGCGACCGTGTTGATCTTCGAGTTCTTGAAGATCGAGACGTAGAAGTTAGCGGCTTCCTCCGCGTCCTTGTCGTACCAGAGGAAGGGCGTGATCTTGTTCTTGGACATGGCTCGCTCCTTCACGCGGCTTGCTTGGATAAATCGTCGAGACGCGTGTAACTAAATTCCATGCCGTCGGTCATGCCGGTGGAGAGGGCGCCCTCGCGCGCTTCCTTCGACGCGAACTTCAAGGTGCAGACGAGGGTGGTGACGCCGTTCTGCTCACTGAGATCCACAGAAACGATGCACGGATCGCCCGCCGGCATGGCGCCGCCAATATCGCCCGGATCATAATACTGATCGTGCGCCAGCCTCGACGGCGCGTTCACTTCAGTGAATGTGCCGAAGAAGCCAAACTGCTTGCCGTCCTCAAGGTTCTTCCACTGCCAGCGATATTTGCCGCCAACGCGTACGTCCATCTCGCGGACCGGCATGTCCCACCCTGGATAACCAAGCCACTTCGGTAGCAGCTCAGGCTTGGTGTGCGCATCCCAAACAAGTTGGCGCGGCGCCTGGAATTGGCGTGTCACGCGAACCTCGCGGTCGCTCGGCAATGTGACTTGTGCTGCTGCTGGCATTTGGTCTCTCCTTGGTTTTCCGCGACGTTCGTTCAAAGGACGAACGCGATCACCCCAGGCCGACAACCCGGCTCTATTTTTTGGATTTACGCGCGCGCGCTTTCTTCGCGCTCTGGTGCTTCAACGTCTCGAGCAGCGTGTCGAGGCGCGCGTAGTTCGCTTCCCAGATTTCGCGATAACGCTCGAGCCACTGGTTCGCTGCTTCAAGCGCTGCAGGTTCAAGCTTGCGCGGACGCCGTTGCGCATCCTGCGCCATCGAAATCAGACCTGCGTTCTCCAAAACTTTGAGGTGCTTGGAGATCGCCGGCTGGCTGATCGCGAAGGGTTCGGCAAGTTCCATCACAGTGGCCTCGCCCTCCGCGAGCCGGGCCAGGATCGCCCTGCGCGTCGGGTCGGCGAGCGCGGCAAAGGTCGCGTCCAAGTTCAATTCCATTTAGGTTATATAACCTACTGGTTTTATCGGTCAAGCGGAACGTGGGAGCCGGGCGGCTGTTACCGCCACATGGATTCCGGCCAACCGCTGAGCCCCTCTGTCGATCTTGTCGACATCGGCCTGCGCCTGCTGGCTGCGGTCGTCGTCGGCGTCTTGGTGGGGCTTGATCGAGAATGGCGCGGCAAGCCGGTTGGCATGCGCACGCTGGCGCTCGTTTCGCTGGGTTCAGCGCTTGTTGCGCTCTCGACCGTCCATCTCGCCGCGCTCAACGGCGAACCGGACGCCATCAGCCGGGTCGTGCAGGGCATCATTCAAGGGGTGATGGCCGGCATCGGCTTCATCGGCGCGGGCGCAATTCTTCGCCATCCCAACGCCGGCGAAGTGCAAAACCTGACAACGGCGGCCACGGTGTGGGTGACGGCAGCGCTCGGCATCGCGTGCGGCTTGGCGGCATGGAGCATCGTCTGGGTCGGCGTTGGGCTCACGCTCCTCGTGCTCATCGTCCTCAATCCGCTCGATACATGGATCGAACGGCGGCGGCCGGGGAGCAAACCTCCGCGCGAGTGAGCAAGCTTGTTCTCAGGCGCGCTCGGCTTTGGCATGCTTGCCGGCGTGAAGCCGTTCACGCCCGACGACCTGCTCGCCTGCTACCGGCGCGGCGTCTTTCCAATGGCGGAAAGCCGCAATGACGAAGGCTTCTTCATCGTCGATCCGGAATGGCGCTGCATCTTCCCGCTCGACAAATTCCACGTGCCCCGGCGTCTGGCGCGTACGCTGCGTACGGACCGTTTCAGCTTCACGATCGACCGCGACTTCGCCGCCGTACTCGATGGTTGCGCCGCCCCCGGGCCGGACCGGGAAGACACCTGGATCAACCCCGACATCTGCTCGCTCTATCTCGAAATGCACGCGCGCGGGCTGGCGCACAGTGTCGAGGCGCGCATCGGCGACGAACTCGCCGGCGGGCTCTACGGCGTCGCCATAGGCGGCGCGTTCTTCGGCGAGAGCATGTTCTCGCTCGCCACCGACGCCAGCAAAGCCGCCCTTATCCACCTCGCCGCGCGCCTGCGTTACGGCGGCTTCAAGCTGCTCGACGCACAATTCGTGACGCCCCACCTCGAACAATTCGGCGCACAGACGCTGCCGCGCCGTATCTTCCAGGCGCTGCTGGAGATCGCGTTGGACGTAAAGGGCGATTTCTACGCGCTGCCGGAAACCACGAGCGGCGCTGACTTGGTACAGATCGTCATGGCGGAATAAACCGCGCTGCGCGATGGCGTCAGGGCGCCGGCGGGATCGCTTGGGCCTCTTCCTTGGCCCGCCCCTTTTCGATGGCGGCCACGATCCAGATCGAGATTTCGTAGAGCAGGTAAACCGGCAGGGCCATCACGAACATCGAGATGATGTCGTTCGGCGTGACCAAGGCCGAGAACGCGGCGATGCCGACGATCGCATAGCGCCGGCCCTTGCGCAGCATCGGCGCGGAGACGATGCCGACGCGCCCCATCAGCGAAAGCACCACCGGCAACTGGAACATGAGCCCGAACGCCAGCACCAGCGTCGTCACCAGCCCCATATATTCTTCGACCTTGGGCAGATACTCGACCTGTACCGGGCCTTCGGTCACTTCCTGCGTCAGCGCAAATTGCAGCGCGAACGGCATGGCGACGTAAAATACGAACGCCGCACCCAGCGCGAACATGATCGGCGCGGCGATCAGGAACGGCGCGACCGCTGCGCGCTCCTTGCGGTAAAGCCCCGGCGCAATGAAGGCGTACATCTGCCAGGCGATCACGGGAAAGGCGAGCACGATGCCCCCGAATAGCGCGATCTGCATCTTCACGGAGAAGAAGCCAAAGGCGCCGGTGTTGATCAGTTGAATCGCCTCACCTGCGCGCTCTGGGTGCGCATGCGCCATCGCCGTCTGGAACGGCTGCGCCAGGAACATGAAAATCGGATCGACGAAAATGAAGCTGACGATCACGCCCACGACGAACGCCGCGAGCGCCGTCATCAAACGGCTGCGCAACTCGACGAGGTGATCGAGCAGCGGCGCGCGGGAGGCTTCGATCTCGGTGTCGTCGTCCTCGTACTTGGCTTTGCGTTTTGCGGCGGCTTCGGTCACGGAGCGCTCCGCATGACCGGCTGCGGCGCATCTTCACGTTCTGCGGCGGTATCGCTAGCAGGCGCTTCGGCCGGCGCGGACGCGTCGCCTTCCGGCGTTTCGAGCGCCGGCGCGAGTTTCGGCGTCGGCTTCGAAATGCCCGCGTAATCCTCCAGCGTCGGCAGCGGCTTCATCAGATCGCGCGTCACTTCCTGCAGCGAAGTAGTCCGCCGCAACGCCTCCACTTCGCGCTTCAGCTCATCCAGTTCAGCCTGACGCGCCAGTTCGTCGAAGCCCGTGCGGAATTCCTGCGCCATGCCGCGCAGCTTCGCCGTCCACTTTCCGAGCTTGCGGAACAGCAGCGGCAAGTCCTTCGGCCCCACCACTACGAGGGCGAGGATCCCGAGGATAATGATCTCGTTGAAGCCGAGGCTCGGCAGCATGGGCGTTTACCCGGCGCGCTTTATTGCGACGCGCGGTCCGTCTCGCGCTGCGTGGTGTTTTGATCCTGAACCTGACGCGGCGGCTCTTCCGGCGTCGCCGGCGTGTCCGGTTCGGAGAGGCCTTTGCGGAAACCTTTGATGCCCTTGCCCAAATCTTCCATCAGGCTCGAAATCCGGCCCGGGCGGCTGAACAACAGGAACGCGAGCGCCAAAACGATCAGGAGCGGTATCAGCCCTGGTAAATGCATCGAGAACTCCTTCAGACGGGCGCGCCGGGGCGCTTACTCGTCCTTTTCCATATGATCCACGAAAAAGCTTGCCGCGTCGTCACCGTCCGACAGCGGCTCTTCGTCCGGGCTCAGCTCCTCGGTCGGGCGCGGCACGTCGAGTTGGCCGGCGGCGCGCGGGTCGAGAAGCCCGAGGCCCTTCAGATCATCCTTGCCCGGCAGAGCGTCAAGCGAAGCCAAGCCAAAGTGACTGAGAAACGCGTCGGTCGTCCCGAACGTAAGGGGCCGGCCCGGGGTGCGGCGGCGACCGCGGGGCCGGATCCAGCCGATTTCCAGCAACAGCTCCATTGAGCCGCGGGACAGGCTGACCCCCCGGATTTCCTCGATTTCGGCCCGGGTCACCGGCTGATGGTATGCAATCACCGCGAGCGTTTCCAACGCCGCCTTGGGCAGCCGACGGGGCGCCTCCCGGGTCTCAACGAAAAGACTGGCGAGGTCGGGGGCCGACTGGAAACGCCAGCCGCCGCCGGTTTCGACCAGTTGCACGCCCCGACCGGCGTAGTCCGCCTTGAGCTTCATGAGCACGGCGGCGACATCCACCGCCGGGCCCAGCTTCTCGCTCAGGTCTTTGGCCGTGACCGGCTCGGCGCCGGCGAACAGCAACGCTTCGGCAGCGCGCACAGCGTCATCGGACGGTTCGGGCCGTGTGCGTTCAGCGTCGAACGCATCCTCGATGCGGCGCATCGCGTCTTCGAGCGGAGGGCGGCCGTCAGCGTTCATTGGCCTCATTCTGGACCGGCCGGGCCCGCACGAACAGCGGGGCGAACGCGTCCGCCTGCCGCAGTTCCAGCCTCCCTTCGCGCGCCAGTTCGAGCGACGCGCCGAAGGTGGACGCCAGATAGCTTTCGCGCGGCGGCGCATCGGGACCGGCTTCTCTCGGCGGCGTCACCGCATCGATGTTGCGCCATTCTTCGAGCTTCATCAGCGCCTGCTCTAGCTTCTTGCGCGCCGTCTCCAGCGGATTGGCGCGCCGCACCGTCGCCGTGTAGGCGCGCTTGCGCACGCTCTTGGCACGCTCGGCGCAATAGGCGTTGAGCAGCTCGTAGAGGTCCGCGCGCCAGACGACATTCTTGGTCAGCACCGTCGCCTGCGGTTGGCCGTTCAGGAACACATCCCGCCCGAGCTGAGGCATCTCGTCGAGGCGC
>JAEWNX010000431.1 GCA_023461135.1 Pseudomonadota bacterium | reverse complement strand
CCCGACCCTCTCGGTGTAAACGAGACGCTCTACCGCTGAGCTAACCGCCCTTTCCCGCGCGCTGATCTGGCTGTCCGCGCGCGTCCGCGCAAGGGCGCCGTGAGTTCCGTTCCGCAATTGCAGCAATAGCGAGCGTCCAGGCCGTGGCGGTCGAGTCCGCACTGGACGCACGCCTGTATCTTCTGCCTTGGGGCAAACACCTTCTGCGCCAGCGTGAAGAAGAGACTTATCCCGGCAATCATCAAAGCGACCGAGAAGATGCGTCCCAGCGCGGTGTCGATGGTGATGTCGCCGTAGCCGGTTGTCGTCAGCGAGGTGACGACGAAATAGATCGCATCGAGGAAGTCATTGAACTGTGGGTGCTGGCCCAGGAAAAGCGCCTGCGCGATGCCCGCGGCGACGAACACGAACACCACCAGCGTGGTCACGGCCTTCGCAACATCCTCGACGTACGTGTCGTCCCACTTGCCGCGCGCGAGCACGTTCCAGAACCGTTCGCTGTGCACGAGCGTCCACAGCCGCAGAATGCGCAAGAAGCCCCAATTGTACAGCACGCTCGGGAACGCCAGGGTAGCCAGCACGACGAGGTCCAGCCAGGTGGTTGGAAATTTGAACCACCGCCGCAGCGTGCCGAATGCGAACAGCCGCGCCGCCAAGTCCATCGCGACGAATGCCGCGATCGACAGATCCACGATCCAGAACCAGGCCTGCTCGCGGATGAACTGGCTGCCGATGAAGAACCCGATGATCAGTACGTCGAGGACGAACAGCAAACCCTGAAACTGCAGCGCCGCCTGCGTGTGCCCAAAATAGAGCGCCCGCACGCGTGAGCGGACCCGGCGTCGCTTCACGCTTGGTGGCTCTGCATCTTGGCGAAGAACTCCGCCGTCTTGGCGTCTTCGGCCGTCCGCTCCGCCGGCGCCTCCTCGCAGAACTTCACCCAGGAGATGCGGCTCTCAATGCCGTATTGCCGGATGATTGTCGCGGCCTCCGGATCGTCAAGCGAGCCGATGGTTACGTAGAAGCGCGCATCCCGCTGGTTGTAACTGAAGGAAAGCGGCGTCCCGCAGTCCCGGCAATAGCCGCGCTTGGCCAGGTTGGAGCTCTCGAAAAAGGCCGGCTCGCCCTTCGTCCACGCGAATTGCTCTTTCGAGGCGCCCGCCAAGGCCGCGAACAGGCCTCCCGTCGCACGCTGGCACATCCGGCAATGGCAAACGTGGCTGTTTTCAGGCGTCACATAGAGCGCATAGCGCACCTTACCGCACTGACACCCGCCCGTGGCGACCGGCGTTTTGACTTCGCTCATGGCGCCGCTCTAACCAGCGCTCAGGATTTCAGCAAGCGGCGGCGATCAATGAGCGAACCACATCCCAAAGCGGCTCTCGCGGGCGTGCGCGTGCTGGATCTGTCACGCGTGCTCGCGGGACCCTGGGCGACGCAGATGCTCGGCGACCTGGGCGCCGACGTGATCAAGGTCGAGAAACCGGGGGCGGGTGACGACACACGCGCCTGGGGGCCCCCGTTTCTGCCAAGCGAGACACAAGAGCACGGCGATGCGGCCTACTATTTGTGCGCCAACCGCAACAAGCGTTCAGTCACGATCGACTTCGGCAAACCCGAAGGCGCCGCGCTGGTGCGGCGTCTGGCGCGGCACTGCCAGATCGTTGTCGAGAACTTCAAAACCGGCGGACTCAAGAAGTACGGTCTCGATTACATGAGCATCGCCCCGCTCAATCCGGCGATCGTGTATTGCTCGATCACCGGCTTCGGCCAAACCGGCCCGTACGCAAAAAGGCCGGGTTACGATTACATCGTGCAAGGCATGGGCGGATTGATGAGCCTCACCGGCGAGCCCGCCGGCGAGCCGATGAAATCTGCGGTCGCTGTCGCCGACCTTTTCACCGGCATGTACGCCGTCACCGCCATTCTCGCCGCGCTCCGTCACGCCGAACGAACCGGCGAAGGCCAGCATATCGATGCGGCCCTGCTCGACTGCCAAGTGGCGATGCTGGCCAATCTCGGCGCAAGCTATCTGATGTCCGGAGAGAAACCACAGCGGCTCGGCAACCATCACGCGTCCATCGCACCGTACGAGGTGCTGCCCACCAGCGATGGGCACATTATTCTCGCCATTGGCAACGACCAGCAGTTCCGCGCATTCTGCGAAGTCGCCGGCGTCGCTCTCGCGGACGATTCACGCTTCGCCAACAACGATGACCGCGTCATCCACCGCATCGAGCTGACCGCCGCGCTATCGGCGATCATGAGCCAGCGCAGCACGGAAGGCTGGATCAATGCGCTGGAAGCGGCGAACGTGCCGTGCGGGCCGATCAACACGCTCGATCGGGTTTATGCCGATCCGCAGGTTCAGGCGCGCGAGATGGTGGAAACCGTCACCCGCGCGAATGGCGCGCGGGTTCGTCTTGCTGCAAACCCGCTGCGGATGAGCGCGACGCCGCCGCAGACACGCGCCGCGCCTCCTGTTCTTGGAGAACACACAAATCAAGTGCTCCAGGAACTACTGGGCGCCACGCCTGGCGATCTTGAAACGTGGCGACAAAACGGCCTGATTTAACGTGTAACATTCTTGAACCACATTTGATCGGAACGAGGCCTCCGAGCAGGCGTTTCGCCGCCAGCACCCGGAGGAACATCATGCGTGTAATTGGAACCCTGATTGCGTCGACTGCAATGCTCAGCCTTGCAGCCTGCGCGAACATGACGCCGAGCGAACAAGGCGCGCTGAGCGGCGCGGCTATTGGCGGCGTCGCCGGCGCCGTCCTTGGCGATGACGAAGCGGCTCTTGCTGGCGCCGCGGTGGGCGGCGCGGCCGGCTGGTACCTCGGCTGCCGTGAAGAACGCCGCTGCGGCAACGTTTCGAACCGCCGCGAATATTACGACCAGCGCTCGGGCCGGTACTATTTCTATGACCGGCAGTCGGGCCGCTATTTCTACGAGAACGGCGAACCTTATCGGTAAATTGAAAGACGTAGATTAAGTGCGCCGCGCTTCGACCGAAGCG
>JAEWNX010000430.1 GCA_023461135.1 Pseudomonadota bacterium | reverse complement strand
CCCTGCTGGAGAGGTCTTGACTATATTTAGCGAGTAGGCTAAATAACAAACATGGCGAAGACGCCGCCGAAGGCTCTGGCGGATACATATGAGGAGGTGTTCGCGGCGCTGGCGCACCCGGCGCGTCGGCTCATTCTGATGACGCTCAATTTCGAGGGCGGCGAGATGAGTGCGGGCGACATCGCCGCGCTGTTCAAGCACGCCTGGCCCACGACGACGCGTCATCTGCAAGTGCTCGAAGCCGCCGGCCTCATCGCGCACGAGCGCCAGGGCAGGGCGCGGCTCTATCGCATCGACAAAAAACGCCTCGCGCTCGCACGCGATTGGTTGGGTTGGTTCTTCAAAAGTCCAAGGTGAATGACATGGCGGACGTTCCGCAGCTTTTCCGGTTGAACATCGAAGTCGGCGATCTGCCGCAAGCGCAGGCGTTCTATGAGACACTGCTCGGCATCACGGGGCGCGCGCAGGCAGGCTCACGCTTCTACATGAACGCGGGCGCCGTCGCGCTGCAGGTGGTGGACGTCACTAAATTCGGCGCCGCGCCGCATCCGGCGGCGAAGGCGCTCTATTTCTCCGTCGCCGATCTCGACGCGGTCCATGCCCGCGCCGCCTCGCTGAACGCGCTCTCGACCGAGATGGTGCACGGCGTTCCCGGCGGCGACATCAACGTGAAGCCCTGGGGCGAGCGGTCATTTTACGCGAACGATCCCTGGGGCAATCCGTTGTGCTTTGTAGAGGCCGGCACGGTCTACGCGGGGTAGTTCCATCGCTGCGGGGCGGGGATTGGAGACGCACATGGCCACTGAACATGTCAACGTACGCTACATGGTCGACGACGTTCAGGCGTCGGTGGACTGGTACACCAAGCACCTGGGCTTCAATCTGCTCTCGAACGCAGCGCCGGCGTTCGCCGATGTCGAGCGCGGCGGCCTTCGCTTGCTGCTGAGCGGCGAGAAGAGCTCCGCCGGCCGGCCAATGCCCGATGGCGCACGCCCAACGCCCGGCGGCTGGAACCGCTTCGAACTCGTCGTTGAGAACATCGAAGCCGAAGTCGAAAAGCTCCGCAGCTCCGGACTCACATTTCGCAACGACATCGTGCGTGGCCCTGGCGGCGCACAGATTTTGCTCGAAGATCCATCAGGCAATGTAATCGAGTTGTTCGAACCGAAGAAGCACTAACGAAAACGGCGGCGCTTGGGGCGCCGCCGCGAATTCGTCGCTGTGTGTCGCTCTTACTTCTTCCGGAACGCGTCCAAGCTGACGACGGAATTGTCGCTCGCCGCCGGCGCTTCGTTTTGCGGCGGCGCTTCGCGCGGCGCAGGGTGGCCGGCGTCATCGCCAGACGCCATGCGCGCTTCGTCGTGATTGTGCTGCTCGAAGTGCAGACCGAACTTCACGCTCGGATCGAAGAAGCGCGTGATCGCGGTCAGCGGAATGGTGATCGGATGCGGCTGGCCGGAGAACTTCAGAATGACGCGGAAGCGGTCGGCGTAAACTTCGAGATCCCAGAACTGATGCTCGAGCACGATCGTCATCTCGTCCGGATAACGCGCGCGCAAATGGTCGGGGATGATCACACCCGCGCCGTGCGTGCGGAACGTGATGTAGAAGTGATGCTTGCCCGGCAGGCCGCGCGGGTTCGCCGCTTCTTGAAGCGCGGCGCGGACGACGCTGCGGAGCGCGTCCTGCATCAAATGCTCATACCCGATCATGTCATCGGCCACGGCCGCCCCTCCTTCGCTCCCGGCCAAACCCTTAGCCACTCATTTCGGCCAGTCAATTGTTCATCCACAGAGCGCGAAATCACCAATCTTCTCAACGTCGCGAGGCGAAACGCGCGCTTCATGTGACAAGTTCGCCGGCGCTGTGGATAACGCTGTGCCTCGTCGCACGCGCTCGCGCGTGACGCGAACCGCGCATGCAGCAACTCGCCAAGCGCCTGCGATCCAACAGGATTCCGGCGAGGACTTCGCGCATGCGGCGCCTCACGCACGTGTGAGATTGTCCGCATGCGCGCACGCCACGCCGCCGCGAATGTCTTCTCACCGTAATCCGGGGAATAATTCCCGGCTTAGTGGCGCGCCAGGCGACGTACGTTTGGCGCACGGACTGGCGGCGTGTGCGGGAATAAATCCCCGGCTTCTGTTGCCGGGCGCCGGGGGGCCCCGCCTGAAGTTGCTAAACCTCAGGGCTTGAGATCGGAATTACCCGTGCTGCTTACGCAGCCAGGGCGAATTCCTCAGCAGTGTTGTCATTCGCAACTATGCTGTTTGGCCTGTGACGGGACCACCCGAGCAAAAGCAACGGCCTTCAACGTCCGTCGATCCTATTTCGGCCCCATGATCCCCGAATGAGGGATGAAGCTGGTGGAGCCGCCGGGCATCGCACCCGGGTCCGATCCGCCTATCTCCGCGCGTTTATCGCCATAGTCCGGTCGCCCGGACGAGTCGGAATATAGGGAACAATCGCGGCTAATCAAAGAACGCGATGGCGCGGAACTCGATGCTCTCGCGCGGCGGCGCGCCGGGGCGCGTTTGCGGGTTGTCGAAGGCGGTATGGGGCGTGAAGCGCGCGACATGCGCGCGGCTGTCGTAGCACTTGATCAGCAGCGCCTCGTCCAGCGCCATATCCGGCACGTACCACCAGCGGTGCCGCGCCGAATAGGTGAGGTTGTAGATCTCGCCGCGCCGATCCGGATAGACGATGTCCGTCGCCACCAAATCCGCCGGCGCCACGGTGCGCGCATCGGCAAGCGCCAGCGGCCAATCTTCGGCGCGATGGCGGATAGGGCGCCACACATTGATGAATGCGAACGGGCGCGCGAGCAGGGCGTCGGCCTCTTCGCCGAACAGATCGCGCACGCGCTGCGGCGCGGAGTTCAGCGTATAGTCGACATGCACGCGGGTGGAAGGCTGGCGGCGCGCATCGGGCGCGCGCAGGCGCTGGGTATGATCGAACACGTGCACGCGCCTGGCGCCGGTTGCGCTGGCCACCAGCTCGGCAGCCTCCGCGCGGCCCACGCTTTCCACCTCGGCGTCGTTCCAGAAGTCGCGCACCGCCGAGCGATGCCGCAACAGCGCGAAGCCTTCCGCGTCGAGATAGGGCAGGCTCTTGCGTGCATCATTGAGGACAACCTTACGTGGCACATAGAGCGCGGCCGTTTCGGCGACGCCGCTCTCATAGCCGAACGCCACTTCGGGCTTCGTCCCGTCAGGTTCGATGAACAGGAGGCTCGCCTCGACCGTGCGGTCTTTCGGGCGCTCCAAAATCTCCAGGGTCATAACGGGTCTCCGGCGAACGCGCGGGCCAAGGCCGCGCTCTGTTCGTGGGGTAGTCCCGCTTCGGACACGAACCGACCGATATTGTCTCACGCGCGCTGTGAGCCGTTTTCACAATAGGCTACGACTCGACGTAAGCGGACGCCGGGAGACCCGGGCATGGTCAAGAAGATCGTCGCCGAATTCATAGGCACGTTTACGCTGGTGCTGTTCGGTTGCGGCTCTGTCGTACTCGCCGGCTTCGGCATTATCGGTCAGGAGGGGATCGCCTGGGCGTTCGGCCTCGCCATCGTCGCGATGGCCTACGGCATCGGCCCGGTTTCCGGATGCCACGTGAACCCGGCGGTGAGCTTCGCGATCTGGATCAATCAAGGGCTGAAGACGAGTGAGCTGATCGGCTATTGGGTCGCCCAATGCCTCGGCGCGATCGTCGGCGCCGGCGTGCTGCTGCTGATCGCGGCGGGCTCGCCCAATTTCATCCTCGCCGACGACGGGCTTGGGCAGAACGGCTTCGGCGCCGCCTCGCCAGGGGAGTACAGCCTGCTTGCCGGCGCTGTGTTCGAGGTGATCGCGACGTTCCTGTTCGCCACCGTGATCCTGGGCGCAACCCAGCGGGCGCCTGCGCCCTATGCCGGGCTGGCGATCGGCCTCACGCTGACTGCGATCCATCTCGTCGGCATCCAGGTCACCGGTGTGTCCGTGAACCCTGCCCGTTCGCTCGGACCTGCGGTATGGGTATTGGGCGACGCGCTGACCCAGCTCTGGCTGTTCATCGCGGCGCCCATGGTGGGGGCGGG
>JAEWNX010000429.1 GCA_023461135.1 Pseudomonadota bacterium | reverse complement strand
TTCGATTATGCGGGCGAGGATGCGCTGATCGCGTTCGATGCGCTGGCGGAGGAGGCGATCCACGAGCGCGTGGAGACGGCGGTCGATCACTACGATGCGCGTAAGACCGCGCCGGTGGCGCGTGGTGGGACGGTGTTTCGCGCGCCGGAGCCGAAGCTCTTGTATCTCGGCGATGAGGCGCTGGCGGAGGCGATCGGCAAGCGCGTTGTGCGGCGGTTCACGCACTTCGACACGGACGCAAAGAAAAAGCTCGAGCTTGGCGCGCGCGTGGGGCGCGATTTTGCGCCGGAACGACAAGCGGACGCGAATGTGTTCGACGCGGCTGCGAAGCACATCGAGGCGCTGACCAAAGCGAAAAAGCGCGTGGTTATCGCGGCCTGGTCGGATGGTTCGGCGGAACGGCTTGCAGGCGTGTTGACGGATCATGGTGTCGAGGCTGTGGTGCGCGTCAATGCGTGGCGCGAAGCGGCGCAGCTGCCGAAGGGGGCGCATGCGCTGACGGTGCTGCCGCTGGAGCATGGTTTCGAGAACGATGCGCTGGCGTTCATTGCCGAACAGGACATTCTCGGAGATCGGCTGGCGCGGCCGAGGAAGCGTCGGCGTGCGTCGGCGGTGATCGCGGAAGCGGCGGCGATGAGCGCTGGCGATCTTGTCGTGCACCAGGATCATGGCGTGGGGCGCTATGAGGGGCTGAAGACGCTCGATGTCGCGGGCGCACCGCACGATTGCTTGGATCTGACTTACGCGGGCGGCGATAAACTCTATCTGCCGGTTGAGAATATCGAACTTGTGTCGCGCTACGGCGCGGAGGATGCGGAAGCGCAGCTCGACAAGCTGGGCGGTGTCGCGTGGCAGTCGCGCAAAGCGAAGGCCAAGCAACGCCTGCGCATGATGGCTGAAGAGCTGCTGCGCATCGCGGCGCAGCGCGCGACGAAGACGGCGGAAGCGGTGCAGCCGCCGGAAGGGTTGTGGGACGAATTCTGTGCGCGGTTTCCGTATGAGAGACCGAGGATCAGCTCGCCGCCATCGATGATGTGGTGAGCGATCTGGCGGCAGGGCGGCCGATGGACCGGCTTATTTGCGGCGATGTCGGCTTCGGCAAAACGGAAGTGGCGTTGCGCGCCGCGTTTCTGGTGGCAATGAGCGGCAAGCAAGTCGCGGTGCTGGCGCCGACGACGTTGCTGTCGCGCCAACACTTCCGTACGTTCAGCGAGCGCTTCCGTGGATTGCCGGTGCGGGTGCGGCAATTGTCGCGTCTCGTAGGGGCGAAGGAAGCGGCGGAAACGAAGGCGGCAGTGGCGGATGGGACGATCGAGATCGTTGTGGGCACGCATGCCCTGCTCGCGAAGACAATGAAGTTCGCTGATCTCGGGCTGATGATCATCGATGAAGAGCAGCATTTCGGCGTCAAGCACAAAGAGCGCCTGAAGGACATGCGCGCCGATGTGCATGCGTTGACGCTTTCGGCGACGCCTATTCCGCGCACGCTGCAATTGGCGCTGGCCGGCATTCGCGAAATGAGCCTCATCACCACGCCGCCGATCGACCGGATGGCTGTGCGGACTTACGTCATGCCGTTCGACAATGTGACGGTGCGCGAGGCGTTGCTGCGGGAAAAATATCGCGGCGGGCAGAGCTTCTTCGTGACGCCGCGTATCAGCGATCTCGGAGAAGCTGCGGATTTCCTCAAACGCAATGTGCCTGAGGTGACGTTCGCCACCGCGCATGGGCAGATGGCGGCCGGATCGCTCGATGAGATCATGACGAGCTTCTATGACGGCGCATACGATGTGCTGCTCTCCACCAGCATAGTGGAATCGGGACTGGATATTCCGCGCGCGAACACGCTTGTTGTGTATCGCGGCGATATGTTCGGTCTGGCGCAGCTCTATCAGCTCCGCGGACGTGTCGGGCGGTCGAAGGTGCGGGCGTATGCGTACCTCACGACGCCGGCCGAGCAGGCGCTGACAGTGGGCGCGGAGAAGCGGCTGAAGGTGCTCTCCTCGCTCGATAGCCTCGGCGCGGGCTTCACGTTGGCGAGCCACGATCTGGACATGCGCGGCGGCGGCAATCTGCTGGGCGAGGAGCAGACAGGGCATATCCGCGAAGTTGGCGTTGAGCTTTATCAGGCGATGCTGGAAGAGGCTGTGCAGTCGCTGCGCGAAGGGCGCGATGAGGATGCGGTGAGCGAGAAATCGTGGTCGCCGCAGATTAATGTGGGCGCTTCGGTGCTGATACCGGAAGACTATGTTTCGGATTTGAATGTGCGGCTGGCGCTGTATCGGCGCTTGGCTGATCTGGATAGCGATCAAGAACGCGAAGCCTTTGCGGCGGAGCTGATCGATCGCTTTGGTCCGCTGCCGGAAGAGGCTAACCAGCTGATCGCCGTGGCGGCGCTGAAGGCCTTGTGCCGGCGGTGCTTGATTTCAAAGCTGGATGCGGGGCCGAAGGGCGCGGTGCTGACGTTCCGCGATGGCGGCTTCCCTGATCCGCTTGCGCTGGTGCGCTTCATCACGGAGCGGCCGGACGATTTCAAGATGCGGCCTGACGGCAAGCTTGTCGTGCAAGGCGGCTGGCCGGAAGCGCCGCAACGGCTGAAAGAGACGCGCAAGGTGCTCGAAGCAATGGCGCGGATCGCGGAGCGGAAAGCGGCTTAGTTCGCGGTCCGCGACATCGGGTCCGCGTCCAGCGCGCGCAGTGCGCGGTTCAGCAGCGCGCCGCCGCTTTCGCCTGGCTGGAGTTCCACCGCGCTTTGTTCGAACACGAGCGGGCCGGAGCCGCCTTCGCCACTGGCGAACGCGGTGCACTCCGCTACTGACGCGATGCGTTCGGCGGTGCGTTTGGCGCCTTGGAGCGGGGTGGCGGGCATGGCGACGGCTATGAAGTCGTGACCAAGGGCCACGCCGGCGTCGCCGTCGCGCATGAGGCGGCCGGCGAGGCTGGCGATTTCGGTGAAGCCCCGCTTCCACACGTCAGGCTCGGGTTCGCTGAGACCGTGCGCAGGCAAAACGCGTAGCACGCAGAGCGCCATGGGGCGGCCGGTGGCGTGATGATCGGCGGCGAGGCGTTTCAAGTGCACGTCGAAGGGATCGCCGCGGAAGAGGCCGGTGCGTGAATCGCCCATGAGATCGCGCAGCGCGCGGATGTCGTGCTCGGCCGCGCGGCGGCGGCGTTCGCGGCGCACGGCTTCGAAGAGCCAGCCGAGGCTGGGGCCGCACGGCGTGTTGGCTTCGGAAACTGCCGAGGCGCCGCGTTCGATGGCGGCGTTGGCGGTGGCGATGTCGCCGGGCTTCGTCATCACCATGGTGGGCATGTGATAGAGTGAGGCGTTGCGGCGGAGCGCGGCGCATAGCGAGACCGCGGTGCTGGCGTCCTGCGCGCCGTTGAGAACGACGGCGTCGAATGGTTGGTCGTGCAGGTGATCGAAGCCGGCGAACGAAGAGAAAGCCGCTGACGTCAGACCGTCATGCTGGGTAAGCATGTGCTCCAGCGCGAGGAACATCGAACTAGGCGCGCCAATGTAGAGTGCTTTTAGTTTGCGCGGCTCGATCGGCTGCGGCGCGCCGGCGCCAACCTCGTTCGCCGTGGCTTGGCGACGACTGCGTTCTTCTTCGTCGATGGCGACGCGCGTGCAGGCTTCGACTTGCGCGGCGAGCAGCTTGGGCGGCGCGTCGAGCGCGATGGCGCCAGTGAAGGGGTTGGCGTTGTTGAGGCCTAGCGCGGGCGGGGTTCCGCTGCGCAATCCGATGAGGCGCGCGAGCGGACGTTCGGCGGCGTTGAGTGACGCGGCGCAAAGGCGCGCGAATTCATCGACGTCGCCGCCCGCCGCGAGGATGGTGATGTCTTCGCCGTCGGGCGCGGGGCGGAAGGGGCCGGGCAGGGCTGTGGCTTCGACGCCAGCGGCGGCAAGCAAAGCTTGCGCGTCGCGCGCTGTTCGCGCGTCCTGGGCCCGCACCACTACGCGCAAAGGTTAACGCTCCGGCGCCCCGCCGTCCGCGGAGACTCTGTTGCAACTATTGCCTGAACGGGCGACGAAAGAAATCGGCAAGGTAAACGAGGAACGCATGCGCTCTGGGCCGTTAACCGGTGTGAAGGTCGTCGAGTTCGCCGGCATCGGTCCGGGGCCGTTCTGCTGCATGCTGCTGTCGGACATGGGCGCCGATGTCGTGCGCATCGACCGCAAGGGCGGTCGCATGGGATTCAAAAACGACATCCCTGCCCGCGGTCGCCGTCATGTCGTGCTCGATCTTAAGGCACCGAACGATGTCGGCGTGGCGTTGGAGATGATCGGCAAGGCGGATGTGTTGATTGAAGGCTTCCGGCCGGGCGTGATGGAGCGCTTGGGACTGGGGCCGGACGAAGCGCTGAAGCGCAATCCGCGCATTGTGTACGGACGCATGACGGGGTGGGGGCAGACGGGGCCGCTGGCGGAGGTGGCGGGGCACGATCTGAATTACATCGCGGTGACCGGCGCGTTGCATGCGATGGGGCGCAAGGACGATGCGCCGGCGCCGCCGCTTAATCTTGTTGGCGATTATGGCGGTGGGTCACTCTATCTGGCGATGGGCGTGTGCGCTGCGCTTTACGAAGCGCAGCGTTCGGGTCAGGGCCAGGTGATCGACGCGGCGATCACGGATGGTGCGGCGTCGTTGATGAGCGTCATTTACGGTTTGCGCGCTTCGGGGATCTGGAGCGATGAGCGCGATGCGAACCTGCTCGATGGCGGGGCGCACTTCTATGACGTGTACAAGACCAAGGACGGAAAGTTCGTTTCGATCGGATCGATCGAGCCGCAATTTTATGCGCTGCTGTTGGAGAAGACGGGGCTCAAGGACGATCCGAAGTTTGCTGCGCACATGGTGAAGCCGGATTGGCCGGAGTTGTCGGCGAAGTTGGCCGAAGTGATCGCCACCAAAACGCGCGATGAGTGGACGGCGATCATGGAGGGCACGGACGTGTGCTTTGCGCCCGTGCTCTCGATGGAGGAGGCGCCGCATTATCCACACAACGTGGCGCGGGGGACGTTCGTGGAGGTGGCGGGGCTCACCCAGCCGGCGCCGGCGCCGCGGTTTTCCCGGACGCCCTCGGCCATTCAGGGGCCGCCGGGCGGGATGGGCGCAACGGCCGCAGAAATCCTCGCCGAATGGGGCATTTCGGCCCGGCCATTATGATTACCGAACTCAGGGGCCATTCAGCCGGGGTTGTGTTTTATCATTCTCGGTCCTGGGCGATTTTCGTCCCTCGCTCGTACCGGGGCCAGGTTTTCGACCCACCTTAGGGT
>JAEWNX010000428.1 GCA_023461135.1 Pseudomonadota bacterium | reverse complement strand
GGCCTGTGGGCTCGCCGTGTTCGTGATGTCGATCGGCATGCGCGGTTCACTCGAACGCACGCGTGACGCCTACTACGCCGACAAACGAATGGCCGATCTGGCGGTCTCGCTCGTGCGCGCGCCGTCGAGGATTGTGGCACAGCTCGCAGATGTTCCGGGCGTCGCGGCCGTGGAGGCGCGGATCAGCGGTCTGGCGATGCTCGATCTGCAGCAGATCGACGAGCCTGCTTCTGCGCGGCTTGTGTCGCTGCCTCAACACGGACGACCGCGCATAAACGATCTTGCGCTCAGCGAAGGACGTTGGCCCGACCCGCGCCGCAGCGAGGAGGTGCTGGTCAGCGAAGCTTTCGCCACCGCGCTTGGCTTGCGCATTGGCGACGAGCTGCCCGCCACCATCCGCGGGCGGCGCGAGCGGCTGACGGTCGTCGGGATCGCGAACTCGCCGGAATTCATCTTCGTCTCTGCGCCCGGCGAACTGTTCCCTCAACCGGAGCGGTTCGGCGTGATCTGGATGGGGGAGGACGCGCTCGGGCGTGCAATGGATCTGGAGGGCGCGTTCAATGAAGCCCTCTTCCGGTTAAGTCCGCACGCCGATGTGCGTGTCGCGGAAGATGCGATCGACCGCATCGTCGAAGGGTACGGCTCCAGCGGCGTGTACGGCCGCGACAGGATGCTATCAGACAGATTTCTCACGGAGGAATTGAATCAGCTTTCGACGTTGGCTGCGTTCCTGCCCACGTTCTTTCTGATCGTTGCCGCCTTTCTGGTGAACATCTCGCTCGGTCGCGTGATCGCGACGGAGCGGTCCAACATCGGCCTGCTGAAGGCTTTCGGCTACGGGGACGCCGCCGTCGGCTGGCACTACGCGAAGAGCGCGCTTCTATTTGCAGTCGCGGGCGCGATCCTGGGCTCGGCTGTCGGCGTCTGGTTCGGCCATGGCGTCGCCGGCATGTACCAGGAGTTTTATCACTTCCCGACCCTTCGCTTCTCAGCATCGGCGGCAACGTTTGCCGCCGCCTGGGCTGCGGGACTCGCAGCGGCGGGCGCGGGAGCAGTCTTTTCGGTGTGGCGAGCGGTGAGGTTGCCGCCAGCCGCCGCGCTAGCGCCGCCGCGACCGGCCTCCTACAGGCAGGGTACGGGAGTGTTGGAGCGGTTGGCGGCGCAGCTCGATGCGAAGAGCCGCATCATCCTGCGCCGGATAGTTCGTTTTCCCCGTCGCGCCGCGACCACGTCGATCGGCATTGCGCTGGCGATCGCGATGCTCATCGTTGCGCGTTCCTTTCCTGCGATGATGGACGACCTACTCAATGTGCATTTCGGCGCGGCAAACCGGCAGGATGTGACGCTGTCGTTCGTCGAGTCGCGCCAAGCCAGCGTCGTGCACGCGGTGGAACGGCTGCCTGGCGTCCTCTATGCCGAACCGTTCCGCATTGAGGATGTCGTCTTCCGCCATGGCCATCGCAGCGTGCAGGAGGCGATCTACGGGATGCCTGAGCGGCCGCGGCTGCAGCGGCTGATCGGGCTGCAAGCCCAAGCCGTACCGCCGCCGCACGAAGGCATCGTGCTCGCACGCTCGCTTGCGGAGCGGTTGCACGCCGAACCTGGCGATACCATCCGGGTGGAGCAGACGCGGGGCCGCCGGGTAGAGGCGTCGGTGCGCGTGGCAGGCATCACGGAGCCGATGATCGGATCGTCAGGCTATATGGAGATCGAAGCACTAGCGCGCCTAATGCGCGAGCCCGGCCGCATCTCAGGCGCCCACGTGCGGCTTGATCCTGCTCAGTATGAGGCCTTCAACGCCCAGCTAAAGGAAACGCCAGTCTTGGCAGGCGCGAGCTTTCTCACGCTGGCGGAGCGCTCGATGCGGACGAATTTCGACGAGCATGTCGGGCTCATGATCCTGATCTACTCAGCCTTCGCCGCCGTGATGGCTGGCGGGGTGGCGTTCTCTGCTGCGCGCGTCACGCTCGCCGAGCAGGAGAGAGACTTGGCGACGCTCCGCGTGCTCGGCTTCACGAGGGCGGAAGTGTCCTACGTGCTGGTCGGCGAGATTGCAGTGCTTGCACTGCTAGCAGTCCCGCTGGGCGCTCTGATAGGCACGCTCATGGGCATGTGGATGATGAAGATGTTCCAAACGGACATGTATTCGTTCTCCTACGCCTACGATCCAAGCGGCTACGCCTTCGCGATCGGCTTCACGCTGGCCTGCGTTCTGGCCGCGGCGTTGGTCGTTCGGACCAGCGTGGACCGCCTTGATATGGTGGCCGTGCTGAAGGCGCGCGACTGATGGAAACCCCGACCCAAACGCCCCCGCGTCTGCCCGTCGTGCTGCGCAATTCGCTTGCGCGCGTGACTGCGGCCGCCCCGCTGCAAAAACTCGCGACACGGCTGCGTTCGTTGCATTTGGCGCAGCGTCTGTGGATCGGGGCCGGCGCGCTCCTCCTCCTGCTCCTGGTCTGGCTGTCATGGCCGCGCCCGCAGATGGTTGATGTGGCCGCAGTCGATCGCGGCGCTGTGCGCAGCGAAGTCACCGACGAAGGACGCACGCGCATCCATGACGTCTATGTCGTCAGCGCCCCTGTGGGCGGCGTGCTGCAAAGAGTGGCGCTTGAGCCGGGAGACGCCGTTGCGCGGGGACAGGTAATCGGATCGATCGCGCCAGCTGATCCCGCATTGCTCGACGCGCGGGTTTCGGCGGAGGCCAGGGCCGCCGTCGCAGCTGCCGAGGCGTCATTGCAGGCAGCCGAAGCCGATCTCGAGCTGAAGCGGCGCGATCATCAGCGCGTAACGCAATTGGCGGCGCGCGATTTTGTCTCGCCTGCCGCGGTGGACGCGGCGCAGGCGGCGCTGAATGCAGCGCGCGCCGGTGTCAGCGCGCGGCGCGCCGAGGTGCAGCG
>JAEWNX010000427.1 GCA_023461135.1 Pseudomonadota bacterium | reverse complement strand
GGTGCTGGCCGGCGAGACGCCGGCGGTCCATACAAACGCATGGATGCAGCCAAGCTCACGTTTGACGTCAGCGGCGAGACCACGTCGGGCCTTTGGCTCGCGCCGCCCGAACCGCGTGCGTGTCTTGTGCTCGCGCATGGGGCCGGCGTGGGTATGGCGCACAAGGCGATGGCCGCAACTGCGAACGGACTGGCCGAGCGCGGCGTGGCCACGCTGCGGTACAATTTCCTCTACATGGAACAAGGCGGCAAGCGCCCCGACCCCCCTGCCCGCGCGCATGCGGCCGTGCGCGCCGCCGTCGCCGAAGCGAACAAGCGCGCGCCGGCGCTGCGCCTCTTCGCCGGCGGCAGATCGTTCGGCGGACGCATGACGTCGCAAGCGCAAGCGAAAGAGGCGCTGGCGAACGTGCGCGGCCTCCTCTTCTTCGCCTTCCCGCTCCATCCCGCTGGCAAACCCGGCGACGAGCGCGCCGAACATCTCAGTGAGGTGTCGCTTCCCATGCTCTTCCTGCAAGGCGAGAACGACGCGCTCGCGGCGCTCCATCTGCTACGCCCTGTCGTTGCGAAGCTCGGCGAGCGCGTTAGTTTGAAACTTGTCCCCGACGCCGACCACAGCTTCCACGTCCCGGCTAAAACCGGCCGCAAGGATTCAGACGTGTTGGACGAGATTCTCGACGCGGCGGTCGCGTGGATGCTGAAAAACTGAGCTAGCCGAACGTCTTGGCGTACACATCCGGTTTGAATCCCACCACCAGCTTGCCGCCAACATCGATCACCGGGCGCTTGATCATGCTCGGCTGCTCCAGCATCAGCGCGATCGCCTTCTTCTCAGTGACATTCTCGCGCTGCGCGTCGGGCAGTTTGCGGAACGTCGTCCCGGCGCGATTGAGCAGCGTTTCCCACCCCACATCCTTAGCCCAGCGCTCCAGCGCACCCTTGTCGATGCCTTCCGTCTTGTAATCGTGGAACGCGTACGCAACGCCCTTCGCATCGAGCCAGGCGCGCGCCTTCTTCATCGTGTCGCAGTTCTTGATGCCGTAGATCGTAATCTGCTTGCTCTTGGCCATGCGCGGACACTAATGAGCGCGACGCATTTGTCGCTGCCGGAGGCTCCCCATGGCGGACAAGCTCACCTTCTACACCAACCCGATGTCGCGCGGACGCATCATCCGCTGGATGCTGGAAGAAGTCGGTCAACCGTACGACACGGTGGTGCTCGATTACGCGACGACGATGAAGGGCCCAGAATATTTGGCGATCAATCCGATGGGCAAGGTGCCCGCGATCAAGCACGGCGATACCGTCGTCACCGAAGCGGCGGCGATCTGCGCCTATCTCGCCGACGCATTCCCGCAAGCCAACCTCGCGCCGCGTTCCGGCAGCAAGGAGCGCGGTCCGTACTATCGTTGGCTCTTCTACGGCGCCGGCCCGGTGGAAGCGATGGCGAGCAACCACGCGCTGGGCGTGAACGTGCCGGACGATAAGCGCGGCATGGTCGGCTACGGTTCGCGCGAGCAGGTGCTGGACACGCTTGAGAAGGCACTCGCCGGCCGCGAGTATCTTGCCGGCGATCGCTTCAGTGCTGCTGACCTCTATGTCGGCGCCCAGATCGGCTGGGGCCTGCAGTTCGGCACCATGGACAAGCGTCCCGGCTTCGAAACCTACGTAGGGCGCCTGCTGTCGCGGCCGGCGGCCCTGCGCGCACGCGAGATCGACGACGGCCTGATCGCCGCGGCGCAGAAGGCGGGCTAAGCTCGCCGTCGCTGCGGCGCCTTCGCCGCGCAAATTGCCGATGGCTGTGCGGTCAGTACCGCCGACCCGCCGCCTGGTTACAAGGTCTTAGAAGTCTTCTACAGGCATGAGTCACCCGCCGCATTTATCGGGGCGGGGCGGCTGGCGCCCGCACGACACGGCCGATAATCTGCGACAGGCGGATTTCAATGGATGATCGGCGTCCGCGCCCCGTCAGGCAGGCTACGCCATGACAAGGCATGCACAAGTGCGCCGCGACGCAGCGGCCACCTAACCTCGAAGGACCCCAATGCTCGATCGCAAGTTCATTTTGGCCAACGTCGACCAAGTGAAAGAGAACGTCCGCAAGCGTAACATGCGCGTGGACATCGACCTCTTCGTTCAGAAGGACGCCGAGCGCGTGGCCCTCGAACGGCGCCTGCAGGACATCAATCAGCGCGCCAACGAAATCGCCCGCAATACCCCTGCGTCGGGCCCCGAAAAGGATGCGGCGATCGAAACTGCCCGCGCGCTGCGTGCTGAGCGCACTGAAGCCAAGGACAAGCTCGCCGCGCTCGAACTCGAAGTCGATGCGCTCCAAGGCGCTATTCCCAACATGGCGGATGCGCGCGCCCCCGAAGGCGCAAGCGACGAAGCCAATCTCGTGCTCGGCTACGGCGCCGCGGCCAAGCGGGAGTTTGCCTTCGCGCCGAAGGATCACGTCGATCTGTGCGAAGCGCTCGATCTCCTGGATATGAAGGCGGGCAGCAAGGTCGCTGGGCACGGTTTCTACTTTCTCAAGAACGAGGCGGTGCTTCTGGATCTGGCGCTGCAACGGTTCGCCATCGACGTCTTGCGCAAGCGCGGTTTTACGGCCCTGGCGACGCCCGATCTCGCGCGCATCGAAATGCTGGCAGGCACTGGCTATGCGCCGCGCGGGTCGGAGACCCAGATTTATATGGTCGAAGGCACGGATCTTGGCTTGATCGCCACGGCGGAAATCACGCTCGGCGGCATGTATGCGGGCGTGACGTTCGACGCATCCGAACTGCCGCTGCGCCTGTGCGGGCTAAGCCATTGCTTCCGCACCGAGGCCGGAGCGCATGGACGCGCGACGCGCGGCCTCTATCGCGTGCACCAATTCACCAAGGTCGAAATGTTCGTATTCTGTACGCCCGACCAGAGCGAAGCGATGCATCTGGAAGTGCTGGAAAACGAACGTTACATCTTCGATCAGCTTGGCGTGCCCTATCGCTATGTCGAGAACGCGACTGGCGACCTGGGCGCGGCTGCGTACCGGAAATTCGATCTGGAAGCTTGGATGCCCGGCCGCGGTGAGTGGGGAGAGGTCACCAGCGCCAGCAATTGCACGGATTACCAGGCCCGGCGCCTCCGCACCCGCTGCAAGAGCGGCTCTGAAGCCACCCTTGCGCATACGCTGAATGGCACGGCCATCGCCACTGGACGCGCGATGATCGCGATTGTCGAAAACTACCAGCGCGCCGACGGCGGGATCGACATGCCGAAGGCGCTGCAGCCCTATCTCGGGTTTGACGCCATCCTTCCCCGGACTTGAAGCGCGCCGCTGCGGGGCGGCCGCGTCTAGTTTTGGCCAAATCCCGCGCAACGACCGGAGCCACGCTTATGACCGCTGCCCTATCGGCGAAGCGCATTTTGGCGGGCCTTCCGGAGCTGTTGCCGGAGCTGGAGGCCGTTTACAGGGACGTCCACGCTCGTCCCGAACTTTCGATGCACGAGACGCGCACGGCCGCCCTCGCCGCCGAACACTTGCGCAAGCACGGCTTCGACGTGACGACTGGCGTCGGCCAAACCGGCGTGGTTGGGCTGCTTCACGCCGGTGACGGGCCAACCGTATTGCTGCGCGCCGACATGGATGCGCTGCCGATCAAAGAAGCGACCGGCCTCGACTACGCCAGCAAAGTTACAGCGACGGATTCCACCGGCAAGACCGTGCCCGTGTCGCACGCCTGCGGACATGACATGCATGTCGCCTGGCTGATGGGCGCGGCCTCTCTCTTCTCACGCACGCGAGACGCCTGGCGCGGCACGCTCATGACGATCTTCCAGCCCGGCGAAGAAACGGCGCAAGGCGCCCGCGCGATGATCGACGATGGATTGCTCGAACGCTTTCCCAAACCGGACATCGTATTGGCGCAGCACGTCATGGTCGGCCCTGCCGGGTTCGTCGCCGGGAGCGCCGGGCCGATCACGTCTGCGGCTGACAGCTTTGAGATCCGTCTCTTCGGCCGAGGGGCGCATGGCTCGATGCCGCAAGCCAGCGTCGATCCCGTAATCATGGCCGCATGCGTGGTGCTGCGGCTTCAGACCATCGTCTCGCGCGAGGTCGCCGCCAATGACGCCGTGGTGCTGACGGTGGGCGCTCTTCACGCGGGCGATAAAGAGAACGTAATCCCGGACGAGGCCATCATAAAACTCAACATCCGCAGCTTCGACGAGGCCGTCCGCAAGCGTGTGCTGACGGCGGTAAAGCGGATCGTCAACGCCGAAGCCAGCGCGTCCGGCGCGCCGCGCAAACCGCAAATCACGCCGCTCGATTCCTATCCGCTCAATGTCAACGACAAGGACGCAAGCGAGCGCGTCGCGGCGGCGCTGCGGGCCCACTTTTCAAACGACCGGGTTCGTCACACCGGCCCGGCGCCCGCAAGCGAGGACTTTGGCTGCTTTGGAAGCGCGTGGGATGCGCCTTCCGTATTCTGGTTCGTCGGGGGCGCAGACCCAGAACTTTATGCGAAAGCCAAGGCCGAAGGCGCACTGCACACGCTTCCCGTCAACCACAGCCCGCACTTCGCGCCCGTCCTGCATCCCACGCTAGAGACCGGCGTGGAGGCGATGGTCGTCGCGGCAACGGCTTGGAATGGCGTTTAACAATATCGGCTGCCGTGTGTCCGCGACTGCGCTGCCGCCCCCGCCATGAGCGCGCGAAGCTGCCAGCCGCTCGTTCAGACGACGAGCGCGCGCAGCACGAGCTAATCGCATCACCGGCGATTAAGGCGCCTGCCTTGAAAGCTGAGCACTCCGGGCTGTGGCTTATTCCCACTCGATCGTGCCGGGCGGTTTCGACG
>JAEWNX010000426.1 GCA_023461135.1 Pseudomonadota bacterium | reverse complement strand
CGGGAGAGCCGACGCGGCATTTGCCCATCCTCGCGGTGGTCGAACCGGACGACCGCGCCCGCGCCGTGCGCGCGCTCGAACTCGGCGCGCATGACATCATCGCCCGCCCGATCGACGATGAAGAACTGATCGCCCGCGCGCGTACTTTGATGCGGCGCAAGCGCTATATGGATGCGCTGCGCACGCGTCTCGATCAGAGCCTCGAACTGGCGATCACCGACCAGCTCACGGGCCTTTACAACCGCCGTTTCGTGATGGCGCAGCTCACGCCTTTGGTGCAGCGTGCTCAGTGCGGCGGCGACGTTGTGTCGGTGATGACGATCGATATCGACCACTTCAAACGCTGCAATGACACGTTCGGCCACGACATCGGCGACTGCGTGCTGCAGGAATTCGCCGTGCGTCTGGGCTCCAACGTGCGCCCGTCAGACTTCGCCTGCCGCATGGGCGGGGAAGAATTCGTGGTGATCATGCCGCGCACCAGCGGCGACATCGCCTGTCTCGCGGCCGAGCGTCTGCGGCGCAGCATCTGCGCCGCGCCGTTCAACGCACCTGGCCTGCCGCATCCGCTCGAAGTCACCGTCTCGATCGGCGTGGCATGCTCCGACGGCGCCGAAGACACCGCCGAAGCCCTCCTCAAGCGCGCCGATGAAGGCCTTTACGAAGCCAAGCGCGCCGGGCGCAACCGCGTGATTGGGAAAACGGCTTCGCGCGCCGCCTAGGCCGCGTCACGCGTAGGGCTGACCTAGCTTCACTTTGGCGCCGTGCATCGTGCGCGCTTCGGGCGCCGGCACGCCGTTCCGTTGCATGACGCGCATCAGGTCTTCCTTGCGCGTCTGCAGCCGTTCGCCAAGCTCGTCGAAGTCGATGTCGCCCTTGCGCGCCTGCGCGAACATGCCGTCGCGCTGCTCTTCCTCTTTCACGTGATGCTTGATCATCTCCGACAGCACCTTCACGCGCGCGTCGTAGAATTCGTCGCTGGGGTCGGCCGCCATGATTTCCGCGATCAAAACCTTGGCGCCGTCATGCTCCACGTGCGCTTCGCTGTAGATTTCCTCGTCGACCACGTCCTTGACCGCTGGGTAGAAAATCTCCTCCTCGATCATCGCGTGGATCGTCAGCTCCATGCAGATTTCCTTGGCGATCGCGCGTTTATCCGCGGGACGCTTCGCGCCTTCGAATTCCTCGAAAAGGTCCTCGACCGTACGATGATCCTGCTTCAGCAATTGGATAGCCGCCGGTTCGCGGGCGGACGAGGGCGAACGCCCGCCATTCTTGCGGGCCGAACCGTTGCGCCGGCTCGCCGCCGACTTCGCCGACTTTGCCTTGCAGGTCTTCTTCGCTGACTTGCGCTTCGCCGTTCTTGCCATGGCTGCTTACTCCGTGCTGCCACGGCCTAACAAACACGCCACGCTCGCAGTTCCGCGCGCGCAGGCGTGGTGATGCTAAGGATCGAGCGTCCAGGTGTAGACGCCGAAATCGTCGGCGTGCATCGCCACGAAGTTGCGCACCTCTTGGCCCGCCTCGCAGTATTCCGAAGCGCCGCTCCAGAACGCGTAAGGTCCTGGATACTGAACGCAGAGCGGATGATCGCCGGACCAATAACGTGAGTTGTCGTTCTCCACTTCGGCGTAGCCGTAGATGTACGCGTTGCCGGTGCGCACTAGGTCCTGGCACGAGCGCGACGGCACGCCATACCATCCTTCATTGTAGAACTGGCCGTTGCCGACTGGTTGATAGGAGACCGCAACTCGGGCGTTGTCGTTGGTATTGTTGCAGACCCGGAAAACGATCTCGCCGTCGCCGTTCGGGCCCTTCTGCGCCAGCGCCGGCGCAGGCGCGCCCGCCGCCAGCCCAAGGCACGCCACGGCCAACGCCGCCTTTCTCAGAGACATGTCCATCTCCCCACCATATCCCTCGGGGAACAGTGAAACATCAGGCCGCGCGGGCCGTCAAACGGGCGCCCTTCGGCTGTTAACTCGGGCTGCCTATGTTATGGAGAGCCGTCGAACCGGAGACCGCATGAGTTACGTCCAGGCCGTCGAAGCGCCCGAGCGCAATATCGGCCAGATCAAGCTGCACGAGCCCGCGGCGGCGTTCGCGGGCATGGCCGCCGCCGGCCGGCTGGCCGCCATGTGCCTGGATATGCTGGTCACGGAAACAAAAGAGGGCGTCACGACGCGCCGTCTGGACGACCTGGCGCGCGAGTTCGTGTTCGACCATGGCGCGCTGCCGGCCTGCGTGTTTTACCGCGGCTATCGCCACACGATCTGTACGTCGCTCAATCACACGGTGTGCCATGGCATACCGAGCGACCGCGTCCTCAAGAGCGGCGATATCGTCAACATTGACGTCACCGTGATCCTCGACGGCTGGCACGGCGACACGAGCCGCATGTACGGGATCGGCGACGTCCCGCGCAAAGCACAGCGTCTGATGGACGTCACCTACGAAGCGATGATGCGCGGCATCGCCGCCATCAAGCCGGGGGCCGCGCTCGGCGATCTCGGTCACGCCATCCAATCCTACGCCGAAGGCGAACGTTGCTCGGTCGTGCGCGAGTTCTGCGGCCACGGGTTAGGCCGCGTCTTCCACGACGCGCCGAACATCCTCCATTTCGGCAAGCCAGGCCAAGGCGAGCAACTGAAGCCGGGCATGATCTTCACCGTCGAGCCCATGCTCAATCTCGGCAGCCCCGCTGTGAAGGTGCTGGCGGACGGCTGGACCGCGGTGACGAAGGACAAGTCACTTTCGGCGCAATACGAGCACTCGATCGGCGTGACGGAGACAGGCGTGGAGATTTTCACGAAATCGCCCGCCGGCCTCGATCAGCCGCACGCGCTCAACGGATAGAGCGGCGATGGCGGGGCGCTCCGGCAAGTCGCGCACCGCTCCCGCCCCGGCCGCACGCGTCGAAGATTCCGAGACGTTTCCATTTCAGATCGACGGCCTCGACCTTGGGCCGCCGGCGTCAAACCGGAACCCGGCAAAGCGTCCCGCCGCCGCGAAAGAAAAACCGCACTACCACGATCACCGCGCCCGCCTGCGCGAACGCTTCGACGAAGCCGGCCCGAGCGCGCTCGCCGACTACGAATTGCTCGAACTCTTTCTGTTCCGCACCGTCCCGCGCATCGACACCAAGCCGCTCGCCAAAGCGCTGTTGGACAAGTTCGGCACCCTCGCGGGGGTCCTCGGCGCGCCCGTGCAGCGCATCGCCGAGGTGAGAGGCGCCGGCCCCGCGGTCGCTCAAGACCTTAAGGTCGTCCAGGCGCTGCTGGAGCGCGCTTCGAAGGCGGAATTCAAGCAGCGCACCGTCATCTCTTCCTGGTCGGCGCTCGTGAATTATTGCCGCATGGCCATGGCGCATGAGCCGCGCGAGCAATTCCGCGTGCTCTTTCTGGACGCGAAGAACCAACTGATCGCCGACGAAGTCATGAACGAAGGCACCGTCGATCACGCGCCTGTCTATCCGCGCGAGATCGCCCGCCGCGCGCTCGAACACGCCGCGGCGTCCGTCATCCTCGTGCACAATCATCCTTCAGGAGATCCCAAACCCAGCACCGCCGACATCGCCATCACCCGCGACATCGTCGCCGCAGCGAGCGCCGTCAGCGTCAGGGTGCACGACCACCTCGTCATCGGCCGCAACGGCGCCGAGAGCTTCAAGAGCTTGGGCTTGTTATGAGACTGCGCCCGCTCGAACTCCGGGACCGCCGCGCTTGGGCCGAGATGCGGGCCGCGCTCTGGCCGGAGGCAGATGCTGCCGAGCTTGCGCACGAAACAATAAAGCACTTCGCCGGCGTGAAGGCGGCGGAAGAAGTGTGGGTCGCCGAGGACGTTGTGATCGGCCGCCTCTTGGGTTTCCTCGAATTGTCGCTGCGCGCCTACGCCGAGGGCTGCGCGTCCTCGCCCGTTCCCTTCGTTGAGGCCTGGTATGTCACCGCCGAGGCGCGTCACAGCGGCGTCGGCCGTGCGCTTATCGAAGCGGCCGAGAACTGGTCGCGCCTGCGGGGCTTTGCCGAGCTTGGCTCGGACGCCGCTCTGGAGAACGACCCGAGCCACGCCGCCCATCAGGCGCTGGGCTTCGAGGAAGTCGAGCGCATCGTGTGCTACCGGAAATCGCTTGGCGTTTGACCAAGCCGCGCCACCCCGCCACAAGATAAGCCAACAATAAGCGGGGGAGGACGCAAGCACATGACCGACGCAACCGCGCCGGCCTTTACGGGCTTCGGGACCAAAACCTATCGCGCCTACGTCCTCGGCGCTCTCCTCGTGGTCTACACCTTCAACTTCATCGACCGCGTCGTCATCGGCATCATTCAGGAGCCGATCAAACAAGAGTTCGGACTCACCGACTTTCAGCTCGGCCTTCTCGGCGGCCCCGCCTTCGCCATTCTCTATACGCTGCTCGGCATCCCGATCGCGCGCTTCGCCGAGCGCAGCAACCGCATGACCATCCTCGCCGTTTGTCTCGCACTCTGGAGCGCGATGACGGCCGCGTGCGGCTTCGCGATCAATTACGCCACGCTGCTCGCGGCGCGCGTCGGCGTCTCGATTGGTGAAGCCGGCTGCACGCCGCCCGCCAACTCGGTGATCTCCGACTATTTCCCGCCCGATCGCCGCGCCACTGCGCTGTCGATTTACGCGCTCGGCATTCCGATCGGTTCGATGATCGCCGCCGTCGGCGGCGGCTGGATCGCCACCGAAGTCGGCTGGCGCGAGGCCTTTATCTGGCTCGGCGTGCCGGGCGTCGTGCTCGCCGTCATCGTCAAGCTCACTGTGAAGGAGCCGCCGCGCAGCGCCCCGAAGGGAGACACGCCGAGCTTTTCCTCAGCTCTAGCGGCGCTCGCAAAGAAGCCGACGTTCTGGCACGTCGCCTTCGGCTCGGCGCTCGCAAGCTTCGTCGGCTATGGCGTGGGGCAATACCTCACCAGCTTCATGATCCGCACGCACGGCTTCACCCTGTTCGAGGGAGCAACCCTTGTCGGCGTCGTGCTTGGACTCTGTGCCGCCATTGGCACGTTCAGCTCTGGCTTCCTCGCCGACCGCATCTCCAAGCGCCACCCGAACGCTCTTGCCTGGCTGCCCGCGCTCGGCTTCGTGATCGCGACGCCGCTTTACATGCTGGCGTTCGTGCTGCCGAACATCTGGCTCGCCATGCCCGCGCTAATGGTCGGCGCCGTCACCCACTATTTTTACCTCGGCCCGATGTACGCGCTGACGCAAGGCGTGGTCGCACCGCGCATGCGCGCGACGGCGGTCGCGGTGCTGCTCTTCATCGTCAATCTGATCGGCTACGGCATGGGTCCGCCCGTGATCGGCGCACTCAGCGATATCCTGGCCACGAACCAACTCTCTGTTGCAGGGTTAACGCCCGAAATCTGCGCGGAGCGCGCGGGCGACGTTCAATGCGCCAGTGGTGTCGAGACCGGCTTGCGGTGGGCGATGATGATCGGCGTCCTTGGTTATTTGTGGGCCGCAGCACATTTCCTGCTTTCTGCGCGCACCCTCCGTGTAGACTGGGTGAAAGACGCGCCAGCGGCGCATGCGACGTTGGGGCAGTCAGCTGTGACCGGTCACGAACCGAAGCATTCCACAGGTCGCGCGACACAGACCGCCAGCGACGAGGTTCGAGATCTTTTTGTGTCCCACGCCAGTGCAGATACTGCGGCCGCTAGCGAAATTGTGCGGACACTGGAAGTCAGGGGTCTGCGCTGCTGGGTGGCTCCGCGCGATATCAGCGCTGGCAGCGCATATGCGGAGGCGATCTCGCACGGAATCGCGCAAACGCGTGGAATGCTCTTGCTGATGTCACGGGCCTCCAATGCAAGTCAGGCCGTGCTATCCGAGGTGGAATTGGCCCGACGCTACAACAAGCAAATTCTGCCGCTCTTCATCGAAGATATCGAGCCGAGCAAAGCTATGCTGTTCTACATCGGCGCAACGCACTGGGTGCGGCGTCATCCCGCTCCAGAGGCAGCAATTGAGGCCATTCTGGCTGCGGCCACGCGGCTGTGAGCTGACGACGCGATCATGCTGCGGAAGGCCGACGCCACGGCGACATCAGTCGATCTCGACGCGAGCCAACCGTTGCCTGTAAAAGACGCCTATGATTCCGCGGTACGCACGGCCTGAAATGACGGCGATCTGGTCGCCGGAGGCGCGCTACTCCATTTGGCTCGAGATCGAGACGCTGGCCATGGAGGCGATGGCCGAACTCGGCACGATCCCCAAGAGCGCCGCCGAAACCTACCGCAAAAAGGGCAAGTTCGACGTCGCACGCATCGACGAAATCGAGCGCGAGGTGAAGCACGACGTCATCGCCTTCCTCACCAGCGTCGCCGAACACGTCGGACCCGAATCCCGCTTCGCCCACCAAGGCATGACGAGTTCTGACGTGCTCGACACGTGCCTCGCCGTCCAGCTCGCGCGCGCTTCGGATCTCCTCATCGCCGGCTGCGAACGCGTCATGGCGGCGCTCAAGAAGCGCGCCATCGAACACAAGATGACGCCGACGATCGGGCGCAGCCACGGCATTCATGCCGAGCCCACTACATTCGGCGTCAAACTCGCCGGTCATTACGCAGAGTTCGCCCGCAATCGCGAACGCCTGCACATGGCGCGGTTCGAGATCGCCACCTGCGCCATCTCCGGCGCCGTCGGCACATTCGCGCAGATCGACCCGCGCGTGGAAGAATACGTCGCGAAAAAGCTCGGCCTAGTTCCCGAGCCCGTCTCCACACAGGTGATCCCGCGCGACCGTCACGCCGCCTTCTTCGCCACGCTCGGCGTCGTCGCCAGCGGCATCGAGCGCCTCGCCACCGAGGTGCGTCACCTGCAACGCACCGAAGTGCTCGAAGCCGAAGAGTTTTTCGAGCCCGGCCAGAAGGGTTCATCCGCGATGCCGCACAAGCGCAATCCGGTGCTTACGGAGAACCTATGCGGCCTCGCTCGTCTAGTGCGCAGCGCCGTAACGCCAGCGATGGAGAATGTTGCGCTCTGGCACGAGCGCGACATCAGCCACTCATCCGTCGAACGCGGCATTGGGCCGGACGCCACCATCCATCTGGATTTTGCGCTCCATCGCATGGCAATGGTAATCGAAAAACTGGTCGTCTATCCTGAGAACATGGCGCGCAATCTCGCGCTGCTGGGCGGCTTGCATAATTCTCAACGCGTCATGCTTGCGCTCACGCAAGCCGGCGTCGCACGCGAAGATGCGTATCGTCAGGTGCAACGCAACGCGATGGCCGTCTGGCAAAGCCCGCCGCCGCGCTCCGAGACCGCACTGATCGATCGGCTGAAGGCGGACAAGGACGTCACGTCCAAACTCGACGCTAGAACGTTGGAAAGCTGCTTCGACGACGCCCACCACTTCGCCCGCGTCGATGAAATCTTCGCCCGCGTGTTCGGGTAGATTTCAACTCAGCGGGCCGACATTTTCCTGGATCTATTCGCTTAGTCGCTGCACGCGCCTCATCGCGCCCGCGCCTCCGCGATTTCGGTCTGCACCATATCGGCGAGCGCTTGCAGTTGCGCCTCGGCGCTCGCCAAGCGCTCGCGCTGGCGCGCCAGGCGCGCCGGGTCGCTGCGCGTGCTCATGCGCCTGAATCGATCCATCTCAACCGCGACCCGCGACGCCGCGGCTTGCAGCTCCACCATTTGCCCGCAAGCCAGCCGCGCGGCTGCGCGCATGTTGCGCAGTTGCGGCCAATGCGCCAGCGCAAAGCGGCTCACCATACCGCGAGATGGGCGCTGCAAATCCGACGCCTCGACAAATCCGCCTGCGAACGCGAGCGCAACGGCTACGTCGGTGCTGCGCGTCATCGCGCCATCGCCTTCCGGCAACGCCGGCCATGCAACCCCCGCGCGCGCCAGTTCCGCGCCGTAGGCGCGCACCGCCCCGCGCAGCAGCGCGCGGCCCTGCGGCGTGCATACTTCACCCGCGGATGCGCCGGCGGCGAACCGCTCCAGGTGCTCGCTGGCTTCGCTGGCCGCCATCGGCTGGGGCGCCGGCGCACACGCGCACGCCAAGACCCCGGCGGCGAGCGCAATCACTCGCAGCATGACCCTCCTCCCGACGATCCAGCATCGGCCCAGCGTGGTGGAAGAAGCGTTCGCCGGAGCGGTTAATTCATCTTCGCCAGGCTTGCCGAATGGTTGCCGCTTGACCTGCCCTACCTTATATGCTTTGTCTTACAAAGTCCTTTGTTGGAGGGTCTAAATGCGTCTCGCATCGCTCGCAGCCGCCATCGTCGGCGCCGTCATGCTGTTCGCCCCGGTCCCGGCCGCGGCGCAGCATGGGCCAGACCTTGCCGCTCAACGCGCCGCCATCGAGCGGCTCGCAGGGCTGGTGGGCAATTGGCAAGGCGAGGCGCAACTGCGCTCGCCCGTGCAGATGACTGTGCACCAAACCGAACGCGTCGAGCGCGACCTCGATGGGCTGCTCATCGTGGTGCACGGCACAGGTTACGCCAACGCCGATCATTCCGGCGCGCCGGTCTTCCAGGCCTTCGCCGCGATCTCCTACGACGAGCGGCGCCAGATCTACGAATTCCGCAGCTACACGCGCGGCTACGCCACCACCGCCACCGGCGAATTTCTCGACGAAGACAGTTTTCGCTGGAGCATCGACGCCGGGGCCGTGAAGATTCGCTACACGATCGACCTCAGCGCCGACACGTGGCGCGAAATCGGCGAGATGTCGCGCGATGGCGGCGCGACTTGGACGCCGACGCTCGAGATGACGCTGCGGCGGATCCCCTAACACCGTCTCCGCAACGCCGTCGCGATCAGCGCCGCCGCCGCGGCGCTGATTTGCGTTGCGGCGCGAACCACTCCAGCGTTCCGGGACGGGAGGATGAAGCGCATGTCAGACGAAACGACCGACGATTCCTGGGACGAAGAGACCATGATCGAACTGCGCCGTTTCGGCCTCGAACAGGCGATGATGGCGCATATGGCTAAGGGCGCGCCTGATCTCTCCGCCGTGTTTCGCGACGCAGATCGCATCGTCAATTACGTGCTGGGCGATCTGCAACCGTAGATTGGGGATCGGTTATCGCTACCGAACCCTGAGTCCCGATATCCGAACCCAGAATTACCCCTTGCGCACGCTCTCGCGCGCCTCGCCCAACGCCTCTTCCATCTTGGCCCGGATCTGGTGGTCCGAGAGCTGGACGGCGTGCTGGTCGAGGTCCGCGCGGATTTTGCGGAACAGGTCCTCGATCCCGGCCTCTTCAAGGTCGGCGATCACCACAGACTTGGCGTACGCCTCGGCTTCTTCGCCGGAAAGGCCCATCAGGCCCGCGGCCCAGAGCCCGACCAGCTTGGCGCGCCGCGCCTGGGCCTTGAACTCGAGCTCCTGGTCGAGCTGGAATTTCGTTTCCTGGCCACGCCGGCGGTCGTCAAAATCGCTCATTCTCGGGCTTCTCCTCGTTTGGAGCCCTGCATATGGGCGCCTTCGGCTGGGATCAACCGCGCCGGAACCGCATCCTGCGACGGAGCGCCAATTGGGGGGGCCCCAAACCTCCCCTACGTTCAAGGGCGCCGCGCCGCGGCCGATTCCGCGGCGCATCTGCTACCGGTCCCCAAGAGGGC
>JAEWNX010000425.1 GCA_023461135.1 Pseudomonadota bacterium | reverse complement strand
GTCATGAGCCCATACGCTCCGCTTCAGACGCGCACGCCTATGCCGCAGGACACAACCGCGCGCGAGGACGATGCGGCGAACTAAACGTCGGCGAAGCCGAAGGCGATGCGGCCGAGGAGGCCTTGGGGCTTGAGGCGGCCCTCGGTGGCGAAGAGGCAGATGCAGGTTTCGTCGCCGTCGACCACCGGCTGGTGATTGAACTCGCCGTAGGCGGCGGCGAAGTCGCCGGCAGCGAAGCGGCCGAGGTCGTCGCGGTAGGCGCCTTTGAGCACGGTGCAAAACTCGGCGCCGGTGTGCTCGTGGCGCGCCGTCGGCATGCCTGGTGCGACGGAGAGCAGGTAGACGCGGTTGTCGCGTGCGTACGGGGTGTCGACACCGGCGACCCAGACGCCCGGCGCGACCCAGCGCTTCGGTTTGAGCGGAAGGCGATCGAGCAGCGGGCGCGTGTCGATGGAGATCGGTGCGGGCGCTTCGTCAAGCCGCGCCATGATCTTCGCCAGCGCATCGGACGCGATCTCCGATTCAGGGAGATCGACGAGCGCTGCGCCGGAGGCCGCTTCGAAGACGCCGACGCGGGCGCGGCAGTGCGCGCACGCTTCGAGGTGTGCGCCGACGACGAGGCCGAAGCCGGGTTCGAGCGCGCCGGCGGCGTAGGCGGTGAGGATGTCGTCCGCAGGATGATGACGCGGGCTCATTGGAGGTGCTCCCAGTGCCCGCGCAGCTTGATGAGCGCAAGACGCAGGCGTGATTTGACGGTGCCGAGCGGCAAGGACAGCGTTTCGGCGATTTCGGAATGCGCCATGTCCTCGAAGAAGGAGAGGCGCACGACTTGGCGCTGCTCGGCCGACAGCGTTGCGAGGGCGGCGCTCACCTGCTCTTCCGTTTGCATGCGCATCGCTGCTTCATCCGGCGCTTCCTCGTCACTTTCCTCCGATACGGGCGAGGCCTCGCGATAGGCCAATTCCACTTTCTCGCGCCGCAGCTTGTCGATCCAGGAATTGCGGGCGATGACGAAAATCCAGGTCGAGGCCTTCGCCTTGACCGGATCGTACGAAGCGGCGCGGCGCCAGACGGAGACCATGGCGTCCTGCGCGAGGTCCTCAGCAATCGCGCCGGGCGCGCCGAGGCGCAGCAAGTAGGATTTCACGCGCGGCGCGTAGCGGGCGAATACGGCGGCGAATGCTTCGCGGTCGCCGGCGGCGATGCGGACGAGCAAGGCGTCGTCGCCGCGGTCGGCGCTGCTATCCATGCGCCGCCGCCAAGAACGCGGCCGTTGGGACACAAGCGCGAGCGCGCACATCCTCTCTCATACGCGCAAGGCCGCCGCTTGGATCAGCCTGATCCGCCGCGGCCGGGGGGCCGTATCGCTTCATGGATTGAACACTGAACCGGACGGGGAAAATGGCATTCACCTCCATGGCGCCGACGCGGCGGAAAAATATCGCGGTGATCGGCTCCGGCATAGCGGGAATGTCGGCGGCCTGGCTGTTGAGCCAGCGGCACGATGTGACGGTGTACGAGAAGAACGCGCGGCTTGGCGGGCACTCGAACACGGTGATGGTGAAGACGAGCCTGGGCGCGACGCCGGTCGACACCGGGTTCATCGTGTTCAACGACGCGACCTACCCCAACCTCGTGGCTCTGTTCGAGCACCTGGGCGTTGCGACCAAAGCGTCGGACATGTCGTTCGGCGTTTCGCTTAATGGCGGACGCACTGAATATTCGTCGGTCGGCGCGGCGGCGTTCCTGGCGGGCGGGCGCAATCTAATGAGTCCACGCTTCTGGTCGATGACGATCGACCTGCTGCGCTTCTATCGGCATGCGCCGTTAGACCTGCTCGGCGCACGCGACGATCTCATCTCGCTCGGCGAATATCTGGAGCGGCGCGGCTATGGCGATGCGTTTCAGCGCGATCATTTGCTGCCGCAGGCGGCGGCGATCTGGTCGGCGTCGATGGCGGAGATCCATCACTACCCCGCCTGCGCGTTCGTGCGCTTCTTCGAGAACCACGGGCTGCTGAAGCTGCAAGGGCGGCCCAAGTGGCGCACCGTCGAAGGCGGCAGCCGCGCCTATGTCGAGAAGCTGACCGCGCCTTATGCCGAGCGCGTGCGGCTCGGCGCGGGCGCGGTTTCGCTGCGGCGTGAGGCTGGCGGCGTTTGGGTGCGCGATGCGCGCGGGAGCGCCGAGCGGTTCGACGACGTCGTGATCGCGGGGCACGCGGACGAGGCGCTGGCGATGCTGGAGGATGCGAGCACGGATGAAAGGGCTCTTCTGGGCGCGTTCCGGTACACGAAGAACCGCGCCGTGCTGCACACGGACCGGGCGTTGATGCCGCGGCGCGAGCCGTTGTGGGCAAGTTGGAATTATGTGGGCGACAACCCGGACGGCGGATGTGTCGTCTCTTACTGGATGAACAGGCTGCAGCGGCTGGAGTGCCGGGAGAATATTTTCCTGACGCTCAATCCGCGCGTCATGCCGGCGCCCGAGACCGTGCTTTACGAGACCGAATACGACCACCCGCTGTTCGACGCCGCGGCCATTCGCGCGCAGGAGAAGCTGTGGTCGCTGCAGGGCGTGCGGAACACGTGGTTCTGCGGCGCACATTTCGGCGCTGGGTTTCACGAAGATGGGCTCCAGGCCGGGTTGGCCGTTGCGGAACAGCTTGGCGGCGTGCGGCGGCCCTGGGGCGTGCCGGAAGAATCGGGACGCATCTATCTTGGAGCGGCGCCGGCGCAGGAGGCGATTGCGGCGTGAGCGCGCTCTACACCGGCTGCGTGGCGCACAACCGGCCCGGCAAACACCGGTTGCGGTATCGCGTCTTCATGCTCGCGCTCGATCTGGATGAATTGCCCGCGCTGGAGCGCCGGCTCGAACTCTTTGCGCACAATCGCATTGCCTTGATGGCGTTGTTCGATCGCGACCACGGCGCGCGCATCGATGCGCCGCTGCAGCCGCAGATCGAAGCGAAGCTGCGCGAAGCGGGCGTGGTTTGGGACGGCGGGCGGATCGTATTGCTGACGATGCCGCGCTTGCTGAATTACGTGTTCAATCCGTTGAGCGTCTATTTCTGCATGCGCCGGGATGGTTCGCTGGCGGCGCTGGTACATGAGGTGTCGAACACGTTCGGCGAACGGCATTTCTATGTGCTGCCGCCGCGAGCGACAGCGAATGGGCAGATCGCGCAGACGTGTGAGAAGGAATTCTTCGTCTCACCGTTCCTGGAAATGGGCTTGCGCTACGAATTTCGCGTGACGCCGCCCGGGGAACGGGCCCTCGTCGCCATGGTCGTGCGGCGCGGCGAAGACGTGGCGCTGACCGCTTCGTTTGCCGGCGAGCGGCGGGAGCTGACGGACGCCAACCTGCTCCGCGCGTGGCTTGGCAATCCGCTGATGACGTTCGCGGTCATCGCCGGGATACACTGGGAAGCGCTGAAGATGTGGGTGAAGGGCGTTCGGTATTTGGGACGCGGCCTTCGTACCGCCGGCTTCCAGCCGGCAGGCGGTTGCGCCGTTGCG
>JAEWNX010000424.1 GCA_023461135.1 Pseudomonadota bacterium | reverse complement strand
GCTGACGCGCACGAGGCGCTGAAGCACGCCGTCGCCGATGACTTCGCCGCCTTCACGCACGACACGGCCGATCGGCTGAACTTCAACCTCGCCGAGCTTCGCGCCGCCGCTGACGCCGCGGCCGAACAGGCGGACGCCGCCGTGGCGCACCTGGTCAACGAATTGAGAGGCGTGCGCGCCTCGCTCGAGGACCGCCTCGAAGAGAGCGTCGAACAAACGCGCGGACGCATGCACGCTGCGTTCGCCGACGCCGCCGACCGCATGGCCGCGCTCGCCGTCCGCGTCGCCGACAATGAGAAATTCGTCTCCCGCACCGCTGAGCAGCTCCGCGCTCAGATGACCGACGTCGAAGACGGCGCACAGGTCGCGCTGGAAGAGACTGCGCAGTCCCTGCGCGCCGCCGACGCAGGCCTGGCCGCGGACCTCGCGCGCGCATCGCAGGAGCATTACGCCGCGGTCGAAGCGACGCGCTCGGACCTTGCCTCCCAGATCAGCGACGTGCGCGAAGAACAGATCACTCAGCTCGCGCGGCTGAAACTCGTAGATGTGGCGGTCGGCAACACGATAAACCGCGTTGGCGAGCTTGAATCGGGCCTCGGCGGCGCGCTGCAGCAAGTGGGCGCGGACTGGGACCAGCGTTTCGACGCCGTCACGGCGCGCGTCGCGCGCGGCGAGCAACAGACCCAGCACCTGCAACAAAAACTCGGCGCCGAACTCGACCGCATCGAAGCCACCGCATTCGGCGCGCTGGAAAAGCTGCGGCGCGACATTGGCGCGGGCGACGCGGCGCTGACGCAGCAACTGAACGCGGCGGTAGAGGAGATCCGCGGCGACCTCGCGGAGGTGCGCAATCGCGCTGTCAACGAAATCCATCTTCTCCGCGAGGAACACACCGGCGCGGTTGCGCGTCTGACGCTGCTGGACAACGCGCTGACGCGGCTCGAGGGCGCCAGCATCTCCATCAACGGGCGCTTGGAGCAACTCGAGTCCGGGCGCGTCGCGGTCGATCCCGCGCTCGAGCAGCGCATTGCTCACCTCGAATACGCCGCCGCCAACGCCGAGACCGAACAAGCTCTGGCCATCGTCCGCAACGATGTGACCGCCCTCGTCGAGCGTCTCGATACACTATACGCCGACACCGCCCTCTCCGATCGCCTGACCGCGCTGCAGCGCGGCCTCGAACTCTACGAAGCCAAGGCCGGCGACTTGAACGAGGGCCTGCAGGGCGTCGCGCGCATGCTGAACCGCGTCGCCGCGCAGAGCGTCGAGACTGCGCAGCGAGCCGATGAACGCGCCCACCAGATCGAAGTGGCGCTCGCGGACCTGCGCCTCGAGGTGTTGGCTAACGCGGACGGCAAGACCTCCACGGCGGCGCTGCAGACGGTGCAAGAGCGGATGACGGCGTTCGAACTTCGTCAAACCAACGCGCTCGAAACCCTGCGCGCCGACATCGCCCGCTTCGTCGCGGACAATGACGGCCGGCTTGAAGCCCTGGAAACCAGGCCGGCGCCGGCCGAGCAAGGCGACCTCGCGGCCGAGTTCGAAAGCCTGCGCTCGCGGATCGAAGAGCGCGTGCTGGGCGTGGAGCTGCGCAGCGTGCGCACGCTGGAGCAGGTCGTCGACACCGTCGCCCTCCTGGAACAGCGCCTCCTCGGCGTCCAAGAGGACGACCAGGCCGCCAAGACGGCCTGAGCGCCGGCGCGCGTTCACGCTTCGGTAACACCTCGCGCGCTTGCCTCTCGTCATGAGACTCACACGCGAATTCCGCCTCGGCGCCCTGCTGTTCGCCGCGGCGATGGTCATCGGTCTGGCGACCATGCCCTCACCGCCACCAGCGCGCGGCGAACCAACCGTTGAGGCGAAATCCGAAAACACGCGCGCCCGCGCCGAGACGCCGCGTATCCGCGTGATCGACGGCGATACGCTCGAAGATATGGGCGCCGACATCACCTATCGGCTCGTCAACATCGATACGCCCGAGACCGGTCCGCGCGCCCGCTGCGTCGCCGAACGCGATCTCGGCGACCGCGCGACACGGCAGGCGCGCGCGTTGATTTCCTCCGCTGATGACGTCGAGCTGCGCTCCACCGGCCGCATCGACCGCTACGGCCGCACCATCGCCTTCGTGCTGATCGACGGCCGCGACCTTGGCGAAACGCTGATCGCCGAAGGCCTCGCCCGTCCGTGGCGCGGCCGCCGCGAGCCTTGGTGCGACGCAAGCGGCAATCTCATCCCCTAGGCGCCGGTCTCCGAATTCGCCGCCCGCACCGGCTTGGATTCGGGCGAGCCCTGCTCGCGCAGGAAGATCGAAAACACAACCAGCACGGCTGTCGAAAAGAATTCGCTCTGCCAGTTCTGGAATGACTCGAACCAGAATTGCGCATCGCCCAGATACGCGGGCAAATTCGGCGCTGGCGCGCCATGCATCAGCGCATCCTCCGCCGCGTGTTTGGCGCTGTAAAACAAGTGCAGCGAGAAGGACGCGACGAACAGAAGCGCCAGAGCCAATCCGAGTGAATGTGCGTGCACCGCGCCCCAGAAGCCGGCGTACGGCTCGTCATTCTCCCGTTCAGGATCATCGGGATCGCGCGATTCCGCCGAGCCGCGCTGAAACAAATGCGCCGTCAGCACGACGTACGCCGCCATCTGCAGGAATTCGCTTTCCCAGTTCTCGAACAGCGCCGAAAGAAATTCGCTGTCGCCGAGATAGCTCCACAGCGACTGGCCTGTCCGCCCATGCTCCGCCATCTCCTCAAGCGCTGCGCGCCAGCCGAAATAGGCCTGCCCGACGACGCTGAGCCCGAAGAGCAGCATCAGCACGATGGTCAGACCGTTGTCCTTGAGGGCTTTCATGGTCATCCTCGCGCGGGGCAACGCGCAAAATGCCGTTGCGTTCGTAGGTTGACGCAAGAGCACCGCAGCGCCGCCGGGCTGCCATCCGGCCCGGTACGCTTGTGCGCCGCCGCGCTGCGCCATATGCGGACACCAGACCCGCACAGCCCCCGAGATGCCATCATGTCCCCGACGGACACCCTCAACGCCACGCTGACCCTCGAACCGATCGAGGAAAATCTCTTCCGCGGCACGTCTCCGCCTGAGGAACGTCAGCGCATCTTCGGCGGCCAAGTCGTCGCCCAAGCGCTGATCGCGGCGTACAAGACCGTCGAAGGCCGCATCTGCCATTCGCTGCAGAGCTACTTCATCCGTCCCGGCGACCCGACGCGCCCCGTCCTCTACCAGGTCGAGCGCTCTCGCGACGGCCACAGCTTCGCCACGCGCCGCGTTCTGGCGATCCAGAAGGGCGAGCAGATCTTCAACATGGCCTGCTCGTTCCAGGTCCCCGAGCGCGGCTACGAGCACCAAAGCGAGATGCCCGACAGCGCCTCGCCGGACGACGCGCTGAAGGATCTCGAAGCCATGATCGCGCGCCAACCGCCGGAAGCGACGAACTGGTTCAGCCAATCTCCGATCGAGATGCGCGGCATCGATCCTGTCGACGTCACCGCGCCCGTCGTGAAGCCGCCGCATCAAATGGTGTGGCTGCGCGTGCGCAAGGACATGGGCGACGACATCGCGCTCAACCAGGCGCTGATCGCCTACGCATCGGACTATTCCCTGCTCGGCACGGCGATGCGCCCGCACGGCGTTTCATGGCAATCGGGCGTGCAGACCGCGAGCCTCGACCATATCATTTGGTTCCATCGCCCGACCAATTTCTCGCGCTGGCATCTCTATGTGCAGGACAGCCCCTCGGCGTCCGGCGCGCGCGGATTTAATCGCGGCGCCATCTATCGCGACGATGGCGTACTGGTCGCATCGGCCGCGCAGGAAGGCCTGATCCGCAAACGTTAGACATCGTACTAAGTTTGTCGGCGCCCCATACAGCATCGTAAACGCCACGTTAGCTGCCCTGCGTTCATCACTGTCCCATGGCAACCCGCTGGGTCGACAACACCGCCTATTTCGGGCCCGACCGGCGCCGCAA
>JAEWNX010000423.1 GCA_023461135.1 Pseudomonadota bacterium | reverse complement strand
GGGAAGGCGAAACGCGGCTGCGCCAGAGAAAACGCCGGACGGCGGCTAGAGCGGCTGATCCGACGGCTCGGTTTCAGACGCCGGCTCATAGAACTCCGGCGGCACATTCGTATCGTCCGGATGGCCGATGCGATCTTCCGGCACCTCCGCCCATCCGTCTTCTCCGAGATCGCCGCGGTCGGCGCCGTGGAGCCGGTTCGAAGCCGCCGGCACCTCATCGCGCCCGGTTTGGGTGTCCATCGGGGTGCAGGGTTTGCGTGACATACAACGCCAACCGGAAGCGAGCGCGCTGAGTTCCGCTATCCGCCGGCATTACGGCGCCGGCGCGCTTCGCGTTCAGCCCGCCGGCGTTCCTGAACCTCTCGCCAATATTCCGCGCTTCCATACCACGATCTGTTGTCGAACGCGTCCTCGTAATCTTCGTCGCCGGAGTGTTCTGCTTCACGAACCGCGGGCGCCTCGTTTCGCGCCGAAGGAGTGTCTTGGCGGGGCGCCTCTACGCTTGGCTCAGTGCGTTCGACTGTTGCCGGCGGAGGCTGACTTACATTCGATCGCGCGCGGCGCTCCGCACTCCGGGCGGGGCGCCTGGAACTTGCGCGCTCCAGCGACAGACGTTCGTGAACTCCGTCCGCCGCCGCAAACGAGTGTTCTTGGCGCGCGGGAGGCCGGACTACGATTACGCCTTCGGGCGCGAAGGACGGGAAACGAGTCGTCTCGGCTGCAGCTCTGACCACCACGACATCATCCGCGGACCTGTCCGACACGATGGCAGGACCTTTAACCTCGGCAGGATCGGGACGGCCGCCTCGGGCGATGACGAGTCCGACGGCAAAGGCGGCGGCAATGACGATGAAGCCGCCAATGCCGTAAAGCCAAGATCGCAAAAACGGGAATCCAATATCGTACAAGGCCGCGCCCTCGCGCGCATGGCGCGCCAGTTCCATCACCAACGTCCCTCTCGCTCAGCAAGCACCGTTGCGGCGAGTGTGGGAAGTTGCGAATGCAGTCATACGGTGCGCGGCAGCCGTACGCGCGCACGAATGTTAGCTACCGCGCGCGGTTCCGTCGTCAGAAGTTCTCGCGCAGCCAGGCCCAGGCGCCGTGCACGGCGTTGCGCATCGCGGCGGTGGCTTGCGTGAGCGTCGGCCGGAAGTTGTCGTCCACTTCTTCGAGGCCAGGCGCGTCCAACCGATAGCGCAGCATGCCCGCGGCCGCGGCATAGGCGGGTCCTGCATCGCCGTGATCGAAGCCGCAGAGTTCGAACGGCCGGCCCAGACGAACCGGCATGCCGAGCGCTTCGACCGCGAGTTCGCGAACGCCCGGGATTTGCGCGCCGCCGCCAACCAGCACGGCGCGTTGCGGACCATTGGCGCCGGAGAATCCAGCGCGGTTCAGCCGCGCGCGCGCCGTCAGCAGCATCTCGTAGACGCGCGGCGTCAGCGTTTCTGCGATCACCCCGCGCAGCGTGGTGGACGCTTCAAGCCGTCCATCGGCCCCAAGCCTCGGCGCCTGCACCGCTTCGCGCGGATCGCAAGCATTGCCCAGCGCGCCGAAATGCAGTTTGACGCGCTCGGCGGCCGCGAATGTCGTGTTCAGCCGCAGCGCCAGGTCGCGCGTCAGGCGTACGCCGCCGGCCGAAATTGTCTCACAATGCACGAGCCCCTCGCCCGCGAACGCGGCGAGGCCGATGGCGCCGGCGCCAAGGTCCACCAGCAGCACGCCTTCTTCGCGTTCCTCCGGCGACAGCACCGACATCGCCGCCGCTTTCGGTCCGGCGATTAGTTCTTCCACGTCGACGCCCGCTTGGCGCACACACGCCTTCAGCGCGTTCAACGCTTCGGTCGGCGCAGTGACGACACAGGCCTCCACCGCCAGCATTTTGCCGCCAAGGCCGAGCGGATCGGCGACCGGTTCGCCGTCATCGATGACGTAGCGCAACGGCTCGACGTGGAGGAACGAACGCTGCGGCGTGGGCGCAGCTTGCATGGCCGCGTGCAGCACATTGTCGATGTCGCGCACGGAAATTGTCGGCCCTTTGATGCGCGCGGCGCCGCGCACGACTTGTGCACTGATGCCCGGACCGGAATAGGAGGCCACGACGCGCTTGATGGGCGCGCCGGCCATGGCGGAAGCCTCTTCCACCGCGACTTGAATCGAGCGCGCGCATGCATCGAAATCGGCGGGCTTGCCGCTTGCGATCGCGGGCGCGGTCTGATGGCCGACGCCGAGCACGCGCAGCGGGCGCTCAGGATGGAGATCGAGCACCGGGTCGCGGCGCGCGGCGAGGCATACGGTCTTGGACACCCCGACATCGAGCGCAGCGACGAGCGGCGCAACCGGCGTGCGGAGTTCAAGAACCTCCTGGTCTTCGGCGTGCTGGCGTGCAGCGCTCATCACGCGCCTCCCAGCAGCGGGCGCAGACCGCCCGCCAGTTCGGGATGAACGCGCACAGCCAGCCGTCCCGGCGCGCGCATGTCGAGCTGCGCGAGGGGGCGGTCGAGCAACGCGTACTGAGCCTGTAGTGCTTCGAGCCGCGTCAGCGCTTCTACCGCACCCTGCTCCGGCAGCGCGATGGTCGCGCCATTCTCAAGTTCAACATTCCAGCGCCGGTCGCCGACCCGCACCAGCGAGGTGAGGCGCGCGCGCACTTCCGGCAGCTCTTCGAGCGCAATCAGTAGCGGCTGCGCAGCAGGACCGGCGCCCGCGCCGACCACCAGCGGCAATTCGGGATGATCGGCCGCGCGCTCGGTCAGCAAGCGCTCGCCGTTCGCATCGATTACCGTGACCTGGCCGTTCTCGCGCCAGCGCGCATAGCTTTGACGGCGTTCGACTTCGACGACGAGCGTCGACGGCCACAAGCGGCGCACGCGCGCGGAGGCGACCCAATCCAGGCTCTCGACGCGAGCCTGGACGTTTTGCGGATCCAGCGCGAGCAAGGAGTGGCGCCCCTCCGGCACGATGAGGTTGCGCACTTCGGTTTTGCGCGCATCGGTCAGGGCCGGCCCATTCGGCATGGACGCGATCTCGATCGCGTCGATCTCGAACCCCGCGCTGGCGACAACCCCATCGGCGCCGCGCACGAACGCTTCGCGCGCGTCGAACAATGAGGATCCCAACCAGGCCGCGCCTGCGATGCCGGCG
>JAEWNX010000422.1 GCA_023461135.1 Pseudomonadota bacterium | reverse complement strand
CACTCGCCGCGCGCATGGGCTTCGGCGTCGAGAAGATCGACACGAAGGTGCAGAACCTGAGCGGTGGCGAGAAAGTGCGCCTGCTGCTCGGCCTCATGGCGCACCAAAAGCCGCACGTCCTCATCCTCGACGAACCGACCTCGCACCTGGATATCGACAGCCGCGAAGCGCTCATTCACGCCATCAACGAATACGAAGGCGCCGTTCTGCTCATCACGCACGACATCTACTTGGCCGAAGCCTGCGCCGATCGTCTCTGGCTCGTCTATCACGGCCGCGCCCGCCAATATGACGGCGACCTTGAAGACTATCGCAAGCTTGTCGCCGCGGCTGATCGACCTGCGGATGACGGCGAAAAGCACGTCGCTGCCGTCGTCGCGCACACGGAGGCCAAACCAAAGCACTCCAAGTACACGCTCCAACGCAAGTTGGAGACGGCGGAGACCGAAATCGAACAAGCGCAGTCCGCGCTCACTCGCATCGACGCCGCCCTCGCCGATCCCGAACTCTTCAACCGAGATCGCGCTCGGGGAGAATCGCTACTGAAGGAACGCGCACACGCGGCGACCGCCTTGGCGAAGGCCGAAGCGTCATGGCTGGAGGCTAGCGAAGCCTTGGATGGTGTTTAGCCGACAGGGACCAGCGGCGCGTCCTTGATGCGATCCAGGTTGCCGCTGCCCGGAATGAAGAGCGCCTCGATGCGAATGCCGTCGGGGTCCTCGAATAGCGTGGAATAATAGCCCGGCGCCCAGGGACCGTCCTCCGGCGCGCGCACGATTTTCGCGCCGAAATCGCGCATGGACGCGTAGAGAATGTCGACGTCCTCGCGCGAGCGCAGGCGAAAACAGAAATGGTGCAATCCGACGCGCCATTGATCGAACGGCGTGTCGCGGTGCTCGGGCGTTGCGCCGCGGATGAGCAGGCCGGTGCGTCCGCCGATGCAGTAGAAGACTTGGCCTGGCGCGTCGTACTGGACCAGCATGCCGAACGTCTCCACGCATAAGCGATGATAGAATGGCCGGCTCGCTGCGACGTCGCGAACCGTAAGCTGAATGTGCGCGATGCCGTTCGGGGAGATTGTCACGTGTTCGGCCCCAGCGTCCGCCACAGCATGTACGCGGCCACCGCGAATACAACCCCCGCGAAAACACGCTGCAGCGTGCCGCGCTGTTTGGACAAGCGCGTGGCGAGGCCGGCGCCGAGCAATCCTCCCAGGAAGCCGCCGCCAATGAAGAGCAGCGCGATGCGCCAGTCGATCAGGCCGTCAGCGGCGTAGGAGAGTGCAGTCGTCGCGCCGAAGCTGCCGACGGAGAACAACGACGATCCGATCGCCTGCAGCATTGTCATGCCGGTCGCGGCGATGAGACCCGGTACGATCAGGAAGCCGCCGCCGATGCCGAAGAAGCCGGAGAGCGCGCCGACGCCGAGGCCGTACAGCACCAGTTTCGGCGCGTTCCTGGCGTTAAGCTCGACGTTGCCGTCGCCTTCTTGCTTGCGCGGCAGCAGCATGGCGATGCCGACGACGATCATCAGCAGCGCGAAGAGCGGCAGCAGAATCTGCGCATCGGTCGCCTTGCCGACGCCCGCGCCGATTGCTGCGCCGACCACGCCGGCGCCTCCGAACAGCACGGCGCATTTCCACTTCACATTACCGCGGCGCAGATGGTTCAGGAAATTCGCAAAGGCGTTGACCGACACCGCCAACGCGCTTGTCCCGATCGCCATATGCGGATTGGACACGCCGACAACATAAAGCAGCGCCGGCGTCGCCAGAATGGAGCCGCCGCCGCCGATCAGCGCCAGCACGAAGCCGACGGCGGCGCCGGAGAGCGCGGCGAGCAGATCGGGAATGGTCATGTGAAAGGGCAACCCCTGATTCGCGCATCCTAGGCGGGTGTTCGCGCCGCGCAAACCGTGCTTTAGGAAGACGCCATGAACGCCCCAAGCGTCCGCGCATTCTTTCACGAGCCCACCAATTCGGTGAGCTACCTGGTTTGGGATGCCGCGTCCCGGCGGGCGGCGATCATCGACGGCGTCCTCGATTTCGACCCTAAATCCGGTTACACGGGCACACATTCGGCCGAAGCGATCGTCGCAGCCGTGCGCGCCGAAGCCCTTTCAGTGGCGTGGATCCTCGAAACGCACGTGCATGCCGATCATTTGTCCGCTGCGCCGTTCCTGAAGCAATCGACGGGCGCGCCAGTCGTCATCGGCGAACACGTCCGCACGGTGCAAGCAACATTCAAGGACATCTACAATCTGGCCGACCTCACGCCGGACGGACGCCCGTTCGACAGACTCGTCGCCGATGGCGCAACGCTGCCGCTCGGTGAGTTTCAGATCAAAGTGCTGCACACTCCCGGGCATACGCCCGCATGCGTCAGCTATTCGATCGGCGACGCGGTGTTCGTCGGCGATACCATGTTCATGCCGGACTACGGCACCGCGCGCGCGGACTTCCCGGGCGGCGATGCGCGCACGCTCTATCGCTCGATCCAAAAGCTGCTGGCGCTGCCCGATGCAACGCGCGTTTTTCTTTGCCACGATTATATGGCGCCGGGCCGCGACAGCTTTGCCTGGGAGACGACAATCGGGGCGCAGCGCACAACCAACGTGCATCTGAAAGGCGTGCGCGAAGACGATTTCGTCGCCATGCGCGAGGCGCGTGACAAAACGCTGAGCGCACCGGCGCTGATCCTGCCTTCGATCCAGGTCAACATCCGCGCCGGCGAACTGCCGGCGCCGGAAAGCAACGGCGTTCGGTATCTCAAGCTGCCGCTGAACAAGCTGTAGCTTTCCCGCCGTCTAGTATGCTGGCGCTCTCATTTGTTCGTGCTTGACGATCATGAACGACTGCGCAAATTAGCGCTGACGGTGTGGAGCGGGGAGGCTTCCTAATGCGTATGGCTGCAATCGCGGCGCTTGGCGCGCTGATGCTCGGCGCGTGCGCGCAGCAAGAAGAAGCGCAACTGACAGGCCAAGCGTTGATCGATCGCGGCGACTATCTCGTCAACGGCGTCGTGCTGTGCGGCGATTGCCACACGCCGCGCGATCAGACCATGGCGCTTGATGAAGCACGCAAGCTGCAGGGCGGACAATTGCCGCCGAGCGGGCCGCCGGAAGTTTTCGCCACTTATGCGCCGCCGCTTGCGGGCGGGCCGGCGAATTTCAGTGAAGAGCAATTCGTCTCGTTTTTGCAGACAGGCGTGCGTCCCGATGGATCGCATCCGCGTCCGCCAATGCCGCCTTATCGTCTGAATGAAGCAGATGCGCGCGCTGTTGTTGCGTACATCACCTCTCTACCGCGCGGCGATGCGAGCGGAGCGACACCGCCATCGCAATAACGCGCACTACGCAGCGATGTAATTGAGTTCACAAATGAGGTTCCTAGCTTGACGCGCATACGTGTTGGGTGTTCGATTCACAGTGTCGGAAGACATCGGCGCCTGCCGCCGGTTCCCGCTCGCGATTAGCTCAAGCAGCACACAACACCTGGGCC
>JAEWNX010000421.1 GCA_023461135.1 Pseudomonadota bacterium | reverse complement strand
CTCATTGAGTCATACATTTGGCGCGAGGCGCCGATGAGTTTGGACGGCTTGGTTTCGCCCCGCTTGGCAGAGAGCGCTGCGCCCGCGGCCTTCTGCTGTGCTTTCGATTTTGCCGGCATGACTCTCTTCTCCGTGCGCTGCATTTGAAGAATGCCGCGCGCCGCGACCCGTTCCGCCGATAGAGAAAGGGGCGGGATTGCTCCCGCCCCTCAGGGTCACCAGCGTAACGGCGGAAAAAATCAGGCTGCGGCGGGATTGCCCTGGCTGCGCCAAAGACCGAAGGCCGCCATCAACGTCGCGGCCAGACCCGGCATAACCAAAGCAGCGGCGGCGCCGATCGAAACCATGTCGCCCGCGCCGTCGAACAAGAGCGAGCCGCCGAGCGCAATCAGCGCGAGGCCGAACACCAGGAGCGCGATGAGCCCCACGTTCTCGAGTGACGGCGCCCAATCCGGCGTCAGCTTGCGCGGCTGATCGCCCATGGAGCGCATGATGCGCAGGCGGCGATCGACAGGCAGGTCCAGCGGCGTAGGCGCGATCTTGCTTGAGGTGTCTTGTTTGAAAAAGAAAAAGCGCTTGCGCTCGCGGCGTTTGGCTTCGGCGGCTTCGAAGGCGGCGCGCGTGGCTTCGCGGACGTTATCGAGCGAGCGCGCCACAGGCTTGGCGTGCGCGGTGACAATCTCGCCCTCGTCTTCCGGCACATCGTTGGCGACGACTTGCGTCAGCAGCAACGTTTCGGTGGCGGGCTCGGACTTTAGAATCTCGGTGAGGCGCTGCACGGGTTCCAGTTGCGGAGGCGGCTCCGGCGCGTGTTTGACTTCCGGCGCAGGTGAATACTTCACCGGCGCGCCGAGCACGGAAGCGGCGTAGTCGAGCTTGGCGCGCATATAGACAGACGGCGCGACGTCGTGCGCCATGTCCCGGAGAAACAGCGCCTTCTCGGCCGCGCGGCGGCGCACGAGGCTGTCGACGATCACAGTCTCGCCGCCGACATCGGCTTTCCGCCAGGCGTCGATCGCGCAGGCGGCGGTGAGGTAATCGCCGGCGTTCACGCGGCGGAGCACTTGGCTCTGTTCGAACGCTTCGGCGCCGACGGAGAAGGCGAAAGAGACGAGTGCGTCGAACTGAGCCTGGTTAAGCGGCTGGGTGACGCGCGCGTTCACCAGCTTCTCGTAGGCCGCGACATCGATCGTGAGCAGTTGGGCGGCTTCGTTTTCGTTCACCGCTTCGCCTGCCTCGCCGACGCGCACGTGCGAATAGCCGACCAGCCAATTGCCGTCCGGCAGCCGCGTCGGCTCGGCGCGGAAGCCTTCGTACTGCTGGATTAGCGCAAGGCCGGTGGCGGAAGTGGCGTTGGTCATCGAGGTGCCTTTCGGGCGAATATTCTCTGCCCGTCGTCCCGATTTGGATGGGGGAAGCGGCGGACTTCGCCTGTGAGGCAAGCGCGGCGCCACGCGCGCCCGCCCAGGGTGAATCGCCGTCAACCAAAGCGATCTTCGCCAGCGCACTTGGGCGAAAAGCGCTTGACTCTATAGATTACAGGCGTAATCGTATCAGGATTACAGGTGTAATCATGCGCATCAGCGCCGCGGAAAGCCTGATTATGGAAGCGCTCTGGCGGCGTAGCCCCTTGAGCGCCGAAGACATCGTCGCCGATGTCGGTCCCGAGCAGAATTGGTCCGACAAGACGGTGAAAACGCTGCTCAACCGTCTGTTAACCAAGCAAGCCATCACGGCGACGCCTGATGGGCGGCGTTATCTCTACGCGCCGGCCGTCGAGCGCAGCGATTACGTGCAGGAAGAAAGCCGCGGGCTGATCGACAGATTGTTCGACGGCCGGCTGGCGCCCCTCGTTTCACATTTCGCGGAAACCAAACAGCTTACGGCGGATGACATCGCCGAGCTGAAGCGTCTCATTCGGGAGCTCGAAGATGGGCAATGAGATCCTCGACCTTCTGCTGCGCCTCAACCTCGCGCTCGCGGCGGGCATTGCACTTGTGCTGGTGCTGCGGTTGCCGGTGCGACACTGGTTCGGCGCGCGCGTCGCCTACGCGCTGTGGCTCATCCCCATCGCGGCGGCTCTGATGTGCTTCGTGCCGGGACGCGTGGAAAACATCGTGCTCGAGCTGCCGACGGCGCGCGCCGGCGCCGTGGCGCCGACGGCTGAAACCACGCCGCTTTGGGCCTGGGGCTGGGCATTCGGCGCACTCGTGAGTTTATCCATCCTCACCATTCGCCAAGCGCGCTTCACGCAATCATTGGGACGGCTCGGTGCGCGCGAGGATCTGGGTAAGCGCGTTTGTACGGCCCAATCGGTTGTGCACGGCCCGGCGGTGATCGGCGTCTTGAGGCCGATGATCGTCACGCCCGCGGACTTCGACGCGCGCTTTGACGCCGAAGAGCGCCGCTTGGTGCTGGCGCATGAACGGGCGCACCTCGCGCACGGCGATCCGTGGATCAATGCGGTCGTGCTGGCACTGCAGTGCCTCAACTGGTTCAACCCGTTCGTGCATATCGGCGCGCGCATGCTGCGAATCGATCAGGAGCTGGCGTGCGACGCCGCCGTGCTCGCGAGCGCCGAGGGCGCACGCCGCCGCTACGCCGAGGCGATGCTGAAGACGCATCTCTCGGCCGCCGTGCCGATCGGCTGCGCCTGGCCCGCCTCTGACGTCGCCTCGTTCAAGGAGCGCATCGCCATGCTGAAACGCAACCTGCCCTCGCGCACGCAAACGCTTATCGGCGGCGCGGCCATTCTGCTCGCCACCGGCGCAGTCGCGGCGGTGGCCTGGGCGGCGCAGCCGCCACGCGTGGTGGCGACCTATCAATCGCATGCCGAAACGCCGGACATGCGCGACTTCGTGCATCCGATCAGCTTCAGCGAAGAAGAGTTGCTGGGCGACAATCTCGACAGCCTCAACATCGACCTCAACGGCGATGGCGTGATCATCATGGACGGCGAAACGGTTCACGTCCGCGATCTCACGCCGGAGCAACGCGAAGAGCTGCGCGAAACGCTGGAAGACGCACGCCAGCAAGTGCGCGAGGCCCGCGAGGAAATGGCCGCGGCGCGCCAGGCGATCCGCGACGCCATGCGGGATCAACGGGCAGGCTACCGCCTGAGCGACGAGGAGATGGAATCCATTCGCGAGACGCTGGCGGAAGCACGCCTCACGCAAGAAGAAGAGCGCGCCAGCCGAATGGAAGCTCTCGTCGAAGCGCGCGCAGCCATGCGCGAAGCGCAGGTGGAGCTCGCCGCCGCACGCATCGCGGTGCGCGACATGCCGGACGTGCGCGCCGCACTGCGCGAGGCGGAGGTCGAGATCACACGCGCAATCCAAGAGGCGCGACAGGAGGGCGACACCGTGCGCGCCGAAGCGCTGGCGGGGGCCGCCGCGGCCATCGATGCGCACCTTGATCGCGAGGACGAGCTCGATCGTCCGAACCACGTCGATCACGAAGATAAAAACTAGGCTTCTACCAACGGCTCCATAGCCTTGCGGCCCCCGCGCGAGCGGGGGTCTTTTTTATCAGGTCAGCAGGATGACGGTGGCGAGGCCCAGGAAGGCGAGAAAGCCGATCACGTCGGTGACGAACGTGACGAACACCGAGGACGAGACAGCCGGATCGGCGCCGAAGCGGCGCAAGGTCAGCGGCACGAGGATGCCGGCCAGGCCCGCGCAGGCGAAGTTGATCAGCACGGCGAGCGCGATCGCTACCGCCAGGAGCGCGTTCTGGAACCAGAGCAGCACGACGCCCGCCAGCACTACAGCGAAAATCAGGCCGTTCGAAATCGCCGTCATGATCTCGCGCATGACGTAGCGGCCCGCATTGGATTCTGTGAGGTCGCGCGCGGCGATGGCGCGCTCGGCGACGGCGAGCGCCTGAGTGCCGGCGTTTCCGCCCATCGAGGCGACGATCGGCATGAGGATGGCCAGCGCCACGAGCTGATCGATCGAGCCCTCGAACGCGCTGATCACCGCCGAGGCGACGACTGCGGTGCCGAGGTTCACCAGAAGCCATGGCGCGCGCGCGCGCACGGAGCGGATGACGGTGTCCGTTTGCGCGGCCTCGCTGACGCCAGCGAGGCGAAGCAAGTCTTCCTCGCTCTCTTCGCTGATCACGTCGACGATATCGTCAACGGTAACCATGCCCGTGAGACGCCCCGCTTCGTCGACCACCGGCGCTGAGGCCATGTGATATTTCTGGAAGGTCTGGGCGACCTCTTCCTGGTCCATCTCGGGACGGATCAGAATCAGCGGCGAACGCATGATCTCCTTGAGCGGCGTATCGCGCCGCGCCCGGATGAGACTGGAGACGCGAACGGCGCCGATAGGGCGCATGGCGGCGTCGACGACATAGATCTCGAAGAACTCGTCCGGCAGCTCCGCTGATTCCACGCGTAGGCGGTCGATCACGTTGCCGACGTTTGCCCCTTCCGGCGCGGCGACGTACTCGCGCTGCATGAGGCGCCCGGCAGTTTCCGCCTCGAACGAGAGCGCCTCTTCGACGGCAAGGCGCGTGTCCTCGTCAGCAGCGGCGAGCACCTCGTCCAATTGTTCTTCGTCGATGTCGGCGGCGACCGCGGCGGCGTCGTCGGTGTCCAGTTCGCCCAGCGCCTTGCCTACATATTCGGGCGGCAGCTCCGGCAGAATCTGCTCACGCCGCTCCCAGGAGAGATCGGCAAGGACTTCGACTGGCAGCTCGCGGCCGATCAGCTTGGCGATGGTGCGCGCCGTCTCCAGCGGCACGTGCTCGACCACGTCGGCCAGGTCCGGCGGCGCCAAGTCCGCCAACAGCCGGCGCAGCAAGGGAGCATCGTGATCGCCCGCAGCGCCGATGACGCTGGCGATGAAGTGGCTGTCTTCGGATGGCGCGGGACGCGTCTGTTCCGCCGCCGGTTCAGTTTCGGTGCTCATCGGCGGACTTCGCTGGAGAGACGGTGTGTTTCGCTTCCCCAAAACGCCGCGTCGCGCCGAAGGTCAACCCATCGCGGCCCCCAGGTCGATATGCGCCACCCTTGACTATACCCCATAGGGGTATAAGTACGACCCATGCACAACCGTTCGCATCTCACCAACCGGCTCAAGCGCGTCGAGGGCCAGATCCGCGGCGTCGCGAAGATGATCGAGGACGACCGATACTGCATCGATGTGCTGACGCAGCTTCGCGCGATCCGGGCGGCGCTGATTCGCGTGGAAACCAACCTGCTCAAGGACCACCTCACCCATTGCATCGAAGGCGCGATCGTCTCCGGCAACGCCGCAGAACAGCGCAAGAAGGCCGAAGAGTTGATCGAGCTGCTGGGCCGGAGCGAGAAATGAGCGGCGCTCACCATCAACACGGCGGCGATCATAAACACCATTGTGAGGCGGCTGCTTCCACGCATCGTCAGGACGCGGCGCCGGCGGGGAAATGGACCTGCCCGATGCACCCCGAGATCGTGCGCGACGGTCCGGGCGCGTGCCCAATCTGCGGCATGGCGCTGGAACCGATGACGCCGAGCGCGGAAGCGACGGAAAATCCTGAGCTGAAAGACATGAGCCGCCGATTCTGGATCGGTCTCGCGCTCACCGCCCCTCTCGTTGCGCTGGACATGGGCCGGCACCTATTCGGGCTGCATCTGATTTCACCGGTCCTTGGCAATTGGATTCAGTTCGCGCTCGCCGCGCCCGTGGTGCTGTGGGCGGGCTGGCCGTTCTTTGAACGCGGCTGGGCGTCCCTGGTGAACCGCAGCCTCAACATGTTCACGCTGATCGCAATGGGCGTGGGCGTGGCGTTCGCCTACAGCGTCGTCGCCGTGTTGGCGCCCGGTCTCTTCCCGGCCGGCTTTCGCGACGAGAGCGGCGCGGTCCCCGTTTATTTCGAAGCCGCGGCAGTGATCACCGTGCTGGTGTTGCTCGGCCAAGTGCTGGAGCTTCGCGCGCGGGAGGGCACGTCCGGCGCGATTCGCGCCCTCCTCGACCTCACGCCGAAGATGGCGCGCCGCGTGCGCGAGGACGGTGCGGATGAAGACGTGCACGTCGGCCACATCCATGTCGGCGACCGGCTGCGCGTGCGCCCGGGCGAGAAGATCCCGGTCGATGGCGAGATAGTGGACGGCCGCGTCGCGATCGATGAATCGCTGGTGACCGGCGAATCCATGCCCGTGACGAAAGACGCCGGCGCGAAGGTGGTGGCCGGCTCGCTGAACACGACCGGCTCGTTCGTGATGCGCGCAGAGAAGGTGGGCGCCGATACGTTGCTGGGGCAGATCGTCGCCATGGTGGCGCAGGCGCAGCGTTCGCGCGCGCCAATTCAGCGTTTGGCGGACCAGGTGTCCGGCTGGTTCGTGCCGCTCGTCATCGTCATCGCGGCCATCGCATTCGTCGTGTGGGCGGCGGTCGGCCCTGAGCCGCGGTTTTCACACGGTCTGCTTGCCGCCGTCTCCGTGCTGATCATCGCCTGCCCCTGCGCGCTCGGCTTGGCGACGCCGATGTCGATCATGGTTGGCGTCGGC
>JAEWNX010000420.1 GCA_023461135.1 Pseudomonadota bacterium | reverse complement strand
ACCGACCCTCCCCGCAAGGGGGAGGGTTGCTGAGCGCGCTATCCATACATTCGCTCCCACAGCCCGCGGATCATGCCGGCGGTGGCGCCCCAGATGTTATGGCCTTCGTACGGCATGACGTAATAATAGCGCGTGCGCCCCTGCCATTGCGCTTCGCGCACTTCGTGATTGGCGGGGTTCATCAGGAAATCGAGCGGCGCTTCGAACACGCTCGCCACTTCGCGCGGATCGAGCGTCAGCGAAAAGCCGGGCTCGACCAGGCCGACAATCGGCGTGACGCGAAAGCCGGTGATGGTGTCGTAGCGATCCCAGGCGCCGATGGGCTCGATGAAAGAGCGCGGCAGGCCGATCTCCTCTTCCGTTTCGCGCAGGGCGGTTTCGACGGCGTTTCCATCGCTCGCCTGCACGCGCCCGCCGGGAAACGAGATCTGGCCCGGATGCGCCGGCGTCTCCACCGAGCGGTGGGTGAAGAGCATGGTCCAGCCCGACGCGCGCTTGACGATCGGCGCCAGCACGGCGGCGGGACGCTGCTCGGGATGATTGTCCCAGCCGGGATTGAGATCGTTGTCGCTGCGCGTGCGCGCGGTTTCACGCGCGACGTCGCCGAGCGGATCGAGGCGGGCGCGGAGGCGGGATTCTATATCTGAGGCTGACACGCCTCGTACCTAATGGGGGATATAGACCCACGCAATCCAACACCCGCGCCAGAATTCATCCCGCCGATTCAATAGCCTGACGAAATTTAGGCCCGATAAATCCGACCGACCTTGGAGAGCCTCATCCTCGTGCGCATCAATTGGAGATGCGCCGACAATGCGGCGAGAACACAGAGACGAACTCCTCCGGTCATGCCTTGCGATCAATGCGCTGTTGCGTGGTGAGTTGAAGGATGTGCGCAACGCGCTGAAGGCGAACAGGCAGGAGGCAAAATACAATCCGAATTGGCGACTCCAGCCGCGCGCCCCGAAAGGCAGCCGCGAGGGTGGCCAGTGGACTGATGGTGGTTCATCCGGCCTCGCTCCGTCGGGTGGACCGAAAAATCGCGGAGATCGCCCACCACGAAACCACAATCGTGCCGGACCCGACTCCTTGGTTGAGGTCTTTCCCGGTATCCCCAACGCGCCGACGGGTGCGATCCTCGCGCCGGTTGATGAATTCTTGGGCCTAAGCGCTCCCGGACGTGCAGCAAACAGAGAGGCCACCCATAACCTGAGTCTGCACTTGATCGATCAGATTCGGCGGGTCGATCCAAGCTACAGACCACCCGACCTTGCTGAGCCCGGCGGATTTCCGACCAGCATCCCCGGCCGCAACAACTATCTCGCCGTCCTTCGCGCTGACCTGGCCGCCGCCATCTATCGGCGAACTGGCGATGTCGGTCCGCTGCAGGTGGAAACCCTGCGATTCATGCAATCACGCGTCGATGACGCCTATGCAAGAGCACAACGAGAGTATGATGCTGGCAGGCTCGCTCCGCGACTTTCACGAGAGGAAGCTATCGGCAACTACATCGACGGTGCGGTACGCCGCGAGATGCGATCGTTCTACGGCGGCCGCCGCATCAACTGGTCGAGCGATGCGAACATCGGAATTCAAAGACGGGAGTATGACTCGTCGGGGACTGACCTGACATATCGAATCCCCGACGTTCGCGTGGGCAACGTGGCGTTTGACGCTACTTTGGTTCGCAAGACTCCCGGGCGGGCACAAATACGCGGATTCTTCGACGCTGATTTTCGCCCAGATGCAGTTATTATCGTGAGGCCCAGCGCTCTTGGGGGCTCGTACTACATGACTCGACCCGCGCGCAGACAGGGAGGTTAGAGAATGTCAGTACCCCCAGACCATCCGCAGTCCATTGGCGAGATCATGGATGAACTCGCCTGGATGATGATCTACGCGCCGGAGCTGACCGACAATAGCGGCTTCTTCCCAGACTGGAACATCGAGACGAGGTTCGAGTCACTCAACCTTGGCCTCCAGCACGTTAGAAACACGCTCGGCGAGTCGCGCTATCAAGCGCTGACCTCACTTTCTCTGCGCATGCGCGAGCACTTCGAGGCGAATACCGACGAGGACACGCTCGCGGGTCGCGAGCTTATCCACGAGATGGAGGACATTCTGCGAAAACGTGGATGAGGCGCGCGCTAGATGATGTTCTCAGTCGGAGCTTTCACTATCGGCGTCGGAGGAGACGGTCATGACGCGCGACGAAATGATTGCTGTGATTTATGAACTCCGCAAAAGGCAAGGGTTCTGAGCGTGATCGCGTCAAGCTGGTGAAGGCGCTTGATAAGGCAGCGCCGGGCTCGCGCATCACTGATATGATCTACCACCTGGACAAACAACGCACGCCGGAAGAGATCGTGGACACAGCGCTTGCCCGTGTCGGGACCTGGAATGACGATTGAACTTTCTAAGCAGCGCATTGTCGCATCAAAAGCGCCCGGACAGGACGCCCCGACGGTGAATCATGACCCGAGCTGACATGATCCGAGCGGCTAGCAAGCTGATGACAGGTGATGCAACGGACGCGGAGTTGGACAGTCTCCCGCTTGAGCTAGATCGTGCTGCTCCAGGATCGCGCATCACCGATTTGATCTATTACCCTGAGGTCGAGCGCACCGCAGAACAGATCGTCGACATGGCGCTCGCTCGTGTTGGCACGTGGAACGACGATTAGGCTTGGCCTAACTCCCAACACGCCCGGCCGCTCCATACGCCAAGTTTGCCGTCGCGTGGTTCGGCCCACTCCACCAGCTCATAGAACGGCGCGCGCAGTATCCGCGCTTCCAATCTTCCGCGCACCAGCACGTAGGGGCGCGGTTCGTCGCCCGTGAAGCTCACGCGGATGGGGTGGTCGGGGCCGGCGGTGACGACGTCACCGACGTTCGTCGTAAACGCCAGCGTCTGCGTCTCACCTTCCCCATGCCGGTCCACGCGGATCGCGACGAAGGGCGCGTCTTCCACGCGCACCACGATCTTCTCCCCAGGCGTGACGAGATAGGTCTGCCCATCTTCGTCCTTGCGCAGGATGGTGGAGAACAAGCGCACCAGCGACTCGCGCGTGATGCGTGCGCCTTCGTGCTTCCATGTGCCGTCGGCGAGGATCTCCATGCCGATGTCGCCGCAATGGGCCGGGTTCCATTGGTCGACAGGCGGCAGGCGTTTGTCGCCCGCGCCCGCATCCCTCTTGAGGGTTGCAAGCAATTGCTCCAGGGACGGTGAGGCGTCAGATGCCGTCATAATTCGGCCCCCATACAAGCGAGCTTCCGGCCTATGAGCAATTCGGACGATCCAAGAGTTTTGGTGGCCGAGGCCGAACAGGCCGGCGAAACGCTGGCGCGCGTGCGCGCGGAAATCGGCAAAGCGATCTTCGGCCAGGAACGGGTGATCGAGCTGACGCTGTCGGCGATCCTCGGCGGCGGGCACGTGCTGCTGGTCGGCGCGCCGGGCTTGGCGAAGACGCGGCTGGTTGAAGCGATGGCGCGCGTGCTGGGGCTCGACTGGGCGCGCGTGCAGTTCACGCCGGACTTGATGCCGGCGGACATTCTGGGCTCCGAAGTGCTGGACCAGGACGAACACGGGCGGCGCCACTTCCGCTTCGTGAAGGGGCCGATCTTCACGCAGCTGCTGATGGCGGATGAAATCAACCGCGCTTCGCCGCGGACGCAGTCTGCGTTGCTGCAGGCGATGCAGGAGCATCACGTGACGGTCGCGGGCGCGGCGTACGATGTGCCCACGCCCTTCCATGTGCTCGCGACGCAAAACCCGATCGAGCACGAAGGCGCGTATCCGCTACCGGAAGCGCAGCTCGATCGCTTCCTGCTGCAAGTCGATGTGCCCTACCCGGTTGCGGAGATCGAACGGAAGATTCTGATTGTGACGACGGGCTTGGGC
>JAEWNX010000419.1 GCA_023461135.1 Pseudomonadota bacterium | reverse complement strand
TGCGTGAACACCGCGTCGATGCGCTGGCGGCGCCGTCGCTGGGCGCGGCCTGGACCACCGACATCGTCAACGGCGACCACTATGTGGGCGGCGGCGCCAGCCAGTTGCCGGCCGTCTCCGGCTATCCGCACGTCACGGTGCCGATGGGCCAGGTCGGCGGACTGCCTATCGGCCTGTCGCTGTTCGCGGAAGCCTGGTCGGAAGCGAAGCTTCTTGCGTTCGCCTACGCCTACGAGCAGCGCGCCCAGGCGCGCACGCCGCCGCGCTACCTCGCAACCATGGCCTCCGAAGAGGCTTTCGCCGGCGCGCTGCGCCCCGCGGAACGGCCCGAGTGAACTTTGCGTGATCCGGCGCCGTTGCGCGCATCCCATGCCCGTACGCAAAGGAACGCCGCTCCCGCACAATTGTTGTGGGGGCGGAGAGCGATGCAATGTTCGATGGAGGCCCTTTACCGCATGAACCGATCGAGCCTTGGCGCTCGTTCAAGAACAAGCTCGACCGCCGCGCCAAGCTGCATGATCGCCTGAAAGCGCTTGGCGCGTTCACCGGCATCGCCATCGGCGCAGTCGCCGGTTTCGAGATGGTGATCGGCGGCGGCTTCGATTTCATCACGCCTGCGCCGGAAGTGCGCGAGGTCGCCCCGTCGCGCTACGTAACCGTGCAGCAAGTCCCGTGGTCGTCGCACCTCCAGGTCATTCCGCTGTCATCGACCGAGCCGTTATTCGCGGGCGATTATGTGCAGGTCGAAACTGCGTCAGACGACCTGGCCGGCGGCTATAACGATCCATCGGCGCCCGTCATGGCGTACCCGGAGGTGAGCGAAGAAGCGATCCGCGCGCAGATCGCCACGCTCTACGCCAATGACACCGGCCCAAATTATCGCGACGCGCCGATCGCCTATGAAGACGCGCCGGCGGCCGATGAACCGCGCGCCCCTGCCGCTGACCCATATGCCGAGGCCGAGGAGATGGTGAGACAAGCGCTCGGCGGCTATAGCGCCGAGGACATCGCGCTTAATCCATCCTGATTAGCGCTTGCGGAAGCGCATTACCTTGGTGAGGAACGCGAGCTCGGTCTCTTCCCGCTCTAAACCAGCTTCGCCGAACAGCGTCTCGAAATCTTCTTTGAGGTAAGAGCCGAAATACGGTTCGTGGAAACCCACCGGGAAATATTCCAACATGCGGTCGAGATCGGCCGCATCTCCGGTCTGGATCGAATCGGCCAGCACCAACACGCCGCCCGGCTTCAGGATGCGCGCGATCTCGCGCGCCGTCTCGCGCCGCACCCGCGGCGGCAGTTCGTGGAACAGATACACGCACGTGACGGCGTCCACGCTGGCGTCCTCGAACGGCGCCTGCTCGACCGCGCCGTTGACGATCTCCACGTGAGGCCATTTCTCCAGCCGCTTTCGCGCTTCGTCGCAATAGGCCGGCGAAAGGTCGAGGCCGGTCGCGCGTATGCGCGGAAAAGCGCCAAGCACTTGGCGCAAGAAGCGCCCGTTGCCGCAGGCGAGGTCGGCCAGCTTCACCTGCCGCTGATCCTTGCCCTTCAGCGAACGCGCCAGCGATCCCAGCGCGATCCGCCGCATCGCATCGGCCGCGCCGCCAAACAAAACTTCGACCTGCGTGTCGTAGAGCCGCGCGCTCTCTTCCGAGAGCCAGCCGCCGCTCTGGTAGTGGAAATTCTGCAGATAGTAGGTCGGGTAGCGCCCATCCTTCGCCTGCTCGCGCACTTCGGCGCCCGCGCCCTGCAAACGCCGCGCATCCACATGCGGCAGATCGCGAAAGAACCGCGCCGAGTTGCGCAGCGCCGAAAGCGCGCGCGTCACGCGCAAATCGTTCGGCGCTGGATAGAGCCCGGCCTCGATATTGGCGCGGTCCTGCGCGAACAGATCCAGAAACGCCGCGCGAATGCGCGTAGGATCGCCCTCTTCGGCCTGCGGCTGAAACTTGGGCTCGCCCGGCCGATTGAACGGCCCGCTGATCCGCCGCGCTAGCAAATACTGGCCCATATACCAGGCCACCCGCGCGCCTTGAGCGGCGGCGTAACGGGCCCGGCCTAGATCGCGCATCAATCCCATGGCCGGGATTATCGGCCTGCTTTGCGGCCCCGTCGAGACGACGTTTTGGCCTTCTTTGGCGGCGCTTCCAGCGGTTCGGGCCATTGCGTGATGTGGCGGATGAGACCTGCCATCTTCAGCCGGCCTTCGGGGCGCGTTTTGTTTTTCGCGGAGACCTTGGCGATATGCACAGTGTTCGGATCGCCCGAAACGAGCGGATGCCACCAATAAAGATCCCGCCCCTCCGACACGAGCCGATACGCGCACGTGCGCGGCAGCCAATCGAGCTTCGGCACGTTCTTTGGCGTCAGCTTCACGCAATCGGGCACATACTTCTTGCGTTCGGCGTAGTTGCCGCACTGGCACTTCTTCGTGTCGAACAGTGTGCATGACACGTTCGTGTATTCGAGCACGCCGGTGTCGGCATCCTCCAAACTGATCACGCAACAGCGCCCGCAATTATCGCACAGCGATTCCCACTCGCGTTCGTTCATCTCTTCGAGTGTCTTTTTGCGCCAATAGCCGTCTTGGAGCGGCTTGGCGTCGGCGAGCGCATCGCGCTTGCGGCGCGAGTTGCGGTAGTCAAGCAGCGTGGTGGTGACGAGCGGCCGCTTCATCGCTGCAACGCCGCCACCAGTTCGATATGCGGGCTCCAACGGAACTGGTCCACCGGCGTCACGCGCGTGATCGTGAAGCCGTGCTCGATCAGCACCTTGATGTCGCGCGCGAAGCTGGCCGGATCGCAGGAGACGTAAGCGAGCTTGCGCACCGGCGCGCGCGCGATCTGTTCGGCCTGCAACCGCGCGCCAGAGCGTGGGGGATCGATCACCGCGCCGTCGAACTTCTTCATCTCCAGGCTGGCGAGCGGCGTGCGCAGGAGATCGCGCCGCAGCGTGCTCACTTGCTTCAGCGCGCCGCCCGCGCCATCCGCCGCACTCTTCAGGGCGCCCAGCATCTCGTCATCCGCCTCCACCGCAAGCACCTCGGCCCGTTCCGCCAGGCGCAGAGCAAATGTGCCGATTCCCGAGAAAAGATCGATGACGCGATTGGCGCCTTCCAGAGCTTCCAGCGTCAGACGCGCCAGCTCCTCCTCGCCCTTCGCCGTCGCTTGCAGAAAAGCGCCCGGCGGCGGCGCGACCAAGGCGCGCCCCATTCGCAGCGTGGGCTTGGCGCGCGTCACGATCGGTTCGCCATCCACCGACAGCCGCGCCAATCCCAGCTCGCCTGCTATCGCGCTCAAACGCTCCAGCGTTTCGTGCTTCAGCAAATCGGCGCGCCCGGCGCCCTTGACGGCGACATCAACGCCAGCGTCGGTGATCAAACAAAGCAGCGTGATTTCGCCGCGCTGCGGCAGCACGAAATCCGCGAGCGGCGCAAGCTTCAGCGCAACCGCCTCCAGCGCCGGCGCCAGCACAGGACATTGCGCGATCGGCGTCAGCCGTGCGCCGCCGCGCTCGATAAACCCGATTTTCACCTGGCCGCCTTGCCGCGCCGCATGGAAGCCAGCTCGGCGGCGCCCTTCGCCCCAGGCCGGGATGACGGGATCGACGTCCACCCCGCCGAACCCGCGCCGGGCCAGCGCTTCGCGCACCTGATCGCGCTTCCAGGCGAGGTACGCGGCCTCGGTCCAGTGCTGGAGCTGACAGCCCCCGCAGCGGCCGAAATGCCGGCACACCGCCGGCTGCCGTTCGACGCTCGGCTGCAGCACCTCGAGCACTTCGGCCCGGTGGCCGGTAACGCGCGCCCGCACCTGCTCTCCCGGCAGCGCGAAAGGCACATAAATTGGCCCGTCCTCCCCCTCAGCGGTTGCGTCACCCCGCGCGCCGATCGCGGAAATGGCGAGAATTCGCTCCTGGGGCGCAGGCGGCGACTGGCTTGCGCCCGCTGAGGCGGGTCGGGCCCGGGAAAGGCGGTTCTGACGCTTCATGTGCCGTTCAGGCGCGCTCTGCTTTTATCCGCGACCAAGGATTGAGGAGCGCATCATGCGAAACGCTTTTGTCGCCGCGACCGCGATGGCCGCCGCCCTTATGGGCGTGCAGCCGGCCGCGGCGCAACAGTACCGCACTTATCACGACGCGCACGTCGCGAACCAATATCAGTGCCAGCAATCGCGCAACAACCGGACTGCGGGCGGCGCTGTGATCGGCGGCATCCTGGGCGCCGTGCTCGGCTCCAACGCAGCGAACAGCCGCTCCACGCGCGACGAAGGCCGCGTCCTCGGCGCGGTGGTCGGCGCAGTCGCCGGCGGCGCCATCGGCCGCAGCAC
>JAEWNX010000418.1 GCA_023461135.1 Pseudomonadota bacterium | reverse complement strand
CATCGTCAGCGGCCAGTTCTGCGACTGGCCGGCGGCGAGTTGGCCGACGACAGGCTGCGAAACCTGCTGGAACCCTTGCCCCACCAGCGCCTGCTCGACCTGGCCGAGACGCTGCAGGATCTGCTGCTGATAGACGTTTTGCCCGGCCTGCGCTGGCGGCGTTTGCGCGACGGCTTGTGGGTCTTGCGGATTGGGCGGGCCGACGAAGTCCTGCTGGGCGTCCGGGAGCATCATGCCGATCACGCCGAGCACGACGACCGTCGCCACCACCGCGCCCACGACCCACACCCAAACCGGCAGGCTCTTTTTGGCTTCGGCCGCTGGCGCGCTGTAAACGGGCTGCGGTGCGGCGCGCGGCCCGGCGGGCCCCGGTCTCGACTCCGCCGGGCGCGGTCCGCCCTTCGCGAAACTCGACACCGCGTCGACGAAACGGCGCCAGTTCGCGTCGTCCGGCGCGCCGTTCCAGCCTGAAAGGTTGGCCGCCTGCACTTCGCCGAAGCCGAACGGCGGCTGCACGTTGTCGATCATTACCGGAATGAGCACGCTTTTGTCGCGGCCCATGCGCGCTTCCTCGCGCACCCATTGCGAGCCGACGGAATGGGCGCTCCAGAGCACGATCAGGGCTTTGCACTGCGTCAGCTTCTGCTCGATGTAGTCCGCCCAGGTCTGCCCAGGCGGGATCTCGTTGTCCCAGAACACGTCGAGACCCGCGGCCTCCAGACCGCGCGCGATTTGCTCGGCGCGCGCCGCATCTTCCCGCGCATACGACAGAAATACGTCCGCCATCACCCCTCCTGCCGCCCGTTCCTAGCAGGCGCCGGGCAGGGATCAAACGCCCTTGGGGTTGGGACCGTATTCGTTGGCGCCAGGCCTGGACGGTATCAGCGCCACACCCAGCATCGCGATCGCCAGCGCAATCAGAACAACGAGCCCGAGCGGCATTGCGGCCTGGATCATCAGTGCGCCAACGAGCCATACGACAAACAAGCCCGCCGCGATCCAGCCGCTCAGTCCAAGGTCGTGCAGCCGCCGGCTCATCACGCTTAACCCGGGCGCGAGCAGCAGCAAGAAAACGAGCCCGTTGACGACCTGCGCATTCGGCGCGCCGGTGTAGGGATTAGAACCGCTGATGGCCGTATCGAGCGCGAGCGCCGCCACCAGCGCGACGAACGCAAAAGCAACCCACCACCAATATTCGGAACGCCGGGCGCGGCCCTTGCCGTCGAAGTACAGGCGTAAGCACTTCTGGACGTAGCCGACGGGCGACAGGTTCTCCGCGGCGCCGCTCGCGGACGCAGGCGATGCGCGCCACGCGCTCGGCGCCTGCGGCGCCTGCTGCGGCGGCGCTGTTCCGCGCGCGGCTGTGAACACGGCGGTGGCGAACCGCGTCCATTGCGGATCGCTGGCGCTGCCTTGCCAAACAGTCAGATCCGCGGCCTGCACTTCGCCAAAGCCGAGCGGCGGAGGCGAGCCGTCGATGATCGCGGGAATGAGTTTCGACTTGTCGCGGCCCATGCGCGCTTCCTCACGCACCCATTGCGAGCGTGTGGAATGCTGGCTCCACAGCACGACGACGGCGCGCGCCGCATCGAGCTTGCCTTCGATGTAGTCCGACCAGGTTTGTCCCGGCGGGATTTCCGTATCCCAAAAACACTCGAGGCCCATCGCCGTCAGCGCGCGAGCCACTTGTTCAGCGCGAGAATGGTCTTCGCGCGCATATGAAATGAACACGTCGGCCATGCGTTAACCCCCGCAGATGCGAGTCGCAATCGCGAGAGTAACGCCAATGCTGCGATGCCGCGAGGCCGAGCCGCGATAATCCTTGCTACACCACAGCGTGTGACGTGCGCGTAATTCTGTTAAGCGGCTGCAGCGGGCGGCGTGCGCAGTTTTTGCGCAGCTTGCCAACCTGGGAGCGCGTCAAGCTTTGCGCCCCAGCGTTTGATCTCGGCGTACGGCCCGAGCGGAAGCTGCGCCATCTGCTCCAAAACCAACGCCGAACCGAGCGCGAAGTCGGCGAGCGTAAGCCGATCGCAGCTCACGAAGTCACGGTCCTTTAGATGCGCGTTGAGTAGTGCGAACGCCGCATTGACCTTCTGTGTCCCCTTTTCGACTTCAACCGGATCGGGCGCGCCAAGGCCAAGCAGACCTTTCACGCCGCGCTCAAACGCGAGGATCGCCACGGACGGATCCCACGTGGTGGATTCCCAGAACATCCAGCGGTTCACATCCGCGCGTGCGCGTTCGTCGGCGGGAAGCAAGCCGCTCTCCGGTTTCAGCGATGCGAGATACTGGATGATGGCGTTGGATTCCCAGAGCTTGAAGTCGCCATCTTCGAGCGCAGGCGCTTTGTGGTTCGGGTTGATTGCGCCAAACTCGGGCCGCCGCTGTTCGTCTTTGGTGAGATCGCAAAGGACGAGATCGTAGTCGAGCCCGAGATGGTTCGCGACGGCGAGCACTTTGAACGAGCGCGGGCTCATTGGAAACGCATGCAGTTTGAGTCTCATATTCATCTCCCTCAGACCAAGCCGGCGCGCGCGCCAAAGCCCTTCTCGAACACCGTGACCCAACCGCCATTGTAGGCGTTGCGCAGCTTCTCGGCTTCTTCGCCCATGCGCTCCCAATTCTCGTGCGAGAGCGTGACGCGGCAGCTCTGGGCATCGATCGGTTCGAATCTGACCGATACATCGGTGGTCTGCTCAACCGGACGCCCCAGCCGCCACGCCATGGCGAACAGCGATCCCGGCGTCCACGCGCTCACTTCGCCCCACTCCAATTCCTCGCCGGTGGCGAGCGTCTCGTAGATGCGACCGCCGACGCGCGGTTCGATCGTCACGCGCACGGTGTTCTGCCCTTCCGAAGTTTTCGCGCGCGTGTGCGTCGCCAGAGGCCACCAGCCTGAAATTTCTTGCGTGAAGATGCGGAACGCGTCCGCCGCCGGGCGGCGCACGTCGATGCTCTTCACCACGGGTGTCAGTTCAACCGCGCTCATCTTCCCCCTCCGCATATGTTTTGAAATTGTCGAGCGCTTCGCCCCAGAAGCTGTCGAGGTACGCACGCAGCTCAGCGAGCGCCGGGGCATGGATGCGATAGATGCGCGCGGCGCCGCGGGGCTGGTCACGCACGAGCCCGGCGTCCTTTAGCACTTTGAGATGCTGCGACACCGCCGGCCGGCTCACCGGCAAGTGAGCCGCGATCTCCCCGACCGAACGGGCGCCGCCGCGCAATTGTTCGAGCACCGCGCGCCGTGTCGGGTCTGCTAAAGCTTGAAGCGCCGTTCCGTAAGCCATGGCTAACCGTAAGCCATGCCTTACACGTCGTCAAGCTATTCCAGAGCCCCGCAATAGGTGAGCCCGATACCCCCGGACCATGGCCCGCCGGAGACCATCATCGCGCGTGCGGATTCCGCGAACGAAAGCTGGATCGTCTCCTGCGTAGGCGGCGCTTGGGCCGTGCAGGTGGCTTGGATCGTGTAGCCGGTCGGGGTGATCTGCACGTCGTTGAACTCACAGGACACTTCGCCTTGCGTGGAGACGCGGCGTTCTTCGAAACGCCAAGCCGGCTGTTCGCAGCCCAATGATGCAGCGGCCCATCGGCCGACGTAACGCGGCGTCGTTTCGCTCGGCGGCGGCAGCACGCGCGGCAGCGGCTCAGCGTCGCCGACCTGCTCTGCGGCGTCCGGGTCTGGTGGCGGCTCAGCTTGCGGCGGCGAGCAGGACACCAGGTAGGCGACGATGATGGCGGCGGCGACGATGCGCATGGCCGGTCAATCGATCTACCGCTCAGCGGTTCCTCGCCTCCCTCGCATGCGGCGGAGGCGAGCCCTATGTTCCTGCTTCGTGCTAGGCTGGCCTGAGTGACGGACGAATCGAACACCGACAGCGGGGCGCTGCTGCCGATCTCGCAGCGCGCGGCCGCGCATGCGCCGTATCTGGCGACGCTGAATCCCGAGCAGCGCGCGGCGGTCGAGGCCCTCGACGGCCCCGTGCTCGTGCTCGCCGGCGCGGGCACGGGCAAGACGCGCGTGCTGACGACGCGGCTTGCACACCTCCTCTCCACCGGGCGCGCCAAGCCGTGGGGCGTGCTGGCTGTCACCTTCACCAACAAAGCCGCGCGCGAGATGCGCGAGCGCGTGGAGAAGCTGCTCGGCCCCGGCGCGGGCGGTCTGCCGTGGCTCGGCACGTTTCACTCGATCAGTGCGCGGATGCTGCGCACTCATGCCGAACTCGTCGGGCTGAAGAACAACTTCACCATCCTCGACACCGACGATCAGATCCGACTGCTCAAGCAGATCATCGAAGCAGAGAACATCGACGAGAAGCGCTGGCCCGGCCGCGCGCTCGCGGGCGTCATCGATAGCTGGAAAAACCGCGCGCTGACGCCCGATCGCGTGCCGAAGGGCGAAGCGTATGCGTTCGCCGACGGCAAGGGCGCGAAGCTCTACGAAATCTACCAGGCGCGGCTGAAAATCCTGAACGCGTGCGATTTCGGCGACCTCTTGCTGCACATGATTTGGATTTTCCAGAACCATCAGGACGTGCTGGAAACCTATCACCGCAAGATCGGCCACTTGATGGTCGACGAATACCAGGACACCAACGTTGCGCAGTATCTGTGGCTACGGCTCCTGGCGCAGGCCTCGAAGAATCTCTGCGTCGTCGGTGACGACGATCAATCGATCTATGGCTGGCGCGGCGCCGAAGTCGACAACATCCTCCGTTTCGAGCATGACTTCCCCGGCGCGGTCGTCGTGCGCCTGGAGCGCAATTATCGTTCCACCGGCCACATCCTCGCCGCCGCTTCGCAGCTGATCGCGCACAATCGCGGCCGGCTCGGCAAGACCCTCTTCACCGACGACGAAGAAGGCCATCGCGTCAAAGTGCGCGGCGTGTGGGACGGTGAAGCCGAAGCGCGTCTCATCGCCGACGATATCGAAGCGTGGGTGCAATCAAACCGCTCCTACGCCGATTGCGCGGTGCTGGTGCGCGCGGCGTGGCAGATGCGCGCCTTCGAAGAACGCTTCCTGATGCTGCGCATTCCCTACAAGGTGATCGGCGGCCCGCGCTTCTTCGAGCGCGCCGAGGTGCGCGACGCGCATGCGTACCTGCGGCTGATCCGTTCCGAGGATGACGACCTGGCGTTCGAGCGGGTGGTCAATCAACCCAAGCGCGGCGTCGGCGAAGGGACTGTGCAGAAGCTGCACGCGCACGCCGGCAAGCCACCGGTCCGTTTCGTCACCGACAACGGCCCGCTGTTCGATCAGGACACCGGCGAAGTCGTCACCGAACAGGAGCCCGCCCCTGGCGGCGCAACCCGGTTCCGTTCGCTCGCAGTGGCTGCGCGCGAGATGACGCTCACCGATGAACTGCCACTGAAAGCCCGCACGGCTCTGCGCGCTTTCCTCAACGATCTCGACCGTTGGCGCGACAAGGCGCGTGAGATCAGCCACGTGGAGCTGGCCGAAATCGTGCTCGACGAAAGCGGCTACACCGACATGCTGCGCAACGATAAGTCGCCGCAGGCGCAGACGCGGCTCGAGAACTTGAAGGAACTGGTCCAGTCCATGGGCCAGTACGATTCCCTCGAAGCCTATCTCGAACACGTCGCCCTGGTGCTCGACATCGAAGCGGAAAGCGACGGCGAAAACGTGCAGCTCTCCACGCTGCACGCCGCCAAGGGCCTAGAATTTCCGCTCGTCTTTCTGCCGGGCTGGGAGGAGCAAGTCTTCCCGTCTCAACGCTCCGTCGATGAGAACGGCGAGAAAGGCCTCGAGGAAGAGCGCCGCCTCGCTTATGTCGGCATTACCCGCGCCCGTGAAAGCGCGCGCATTTCCTTCGCGGCGAACCGTCAGATCTACGGCCGCTGGCAGACCGTGCTGCCTTCGCGCTTCATCGATGAGCTTCCTGCCGCCAACGTCGATGCGATCAGCGAAACCGGTTACACGATGCAGCCGGGCGTGCGCGACATGGCGGTCGAGCCGTTCTCTTCCGGCTATCAATCGCCCGGCTGGCGCCGCGCGCAAGAACGCGGCGCGTTCACGTCAAAGCCGCCAATGCTGGAAGGCGAAGCGCGCCTCATCGCCAAGAGCGGCCCGAGCGACGCCGCCTATGGCGTCGGCGACCGCATCTTCCATCAGAAATTCGGCTACGGCCGCGTCCGCCAAGTCGAAGGCAACAAGCTCACCGTCGACTTCGACAAGGCCGGCGAAAAGCGCGTGATCGACAGCTTCGTTGTGCCGGCAAGCGCGGCTTAGCTGGTGCACTCACCGATGCGCTCGATCGCCACGCGTCCCTGGCGCGTTGCGGTCATGCCGTTCATGCTGGCGGTGACGGTGAGATCCATGTCGGCGCGGTTGTTCCCGTACGTGCCGGAAATCTCCATCGTGCGCGGCGAGCCCATGGCGTCGAGGCAGACGGCGCGTCCCTCGATACGGCCGTTGGCGGTGCTGATCGTGTTCTCGCTGCACGCTTGGGCGTCATCGGCCTGAACAGTGTCGTTGATGAGGTCGGCGATATTGCCCGAGCTGACGCACTGTTCGGTGGACATCACCGGGGCATCGGCGCCGACCGAGCCCGGCGCGTAGGTCACAGTCGTGCGATACTGGCCAGGCGCCATGCTGGACACAGTGGGCGTGGGATCAGGCGCGGCCGCATCCCGCGATGGCGCGCAGGCCGCCAGCGCCGTTCCCAGTCCAACCACTGCCAACAGCGCGCGCATTTCACCCTCCTTCGCATATCCCCGCGCTCACAACGCAGAGCGGGTCCTTTTGGCGCCATGCGCGTCTTGCCGGGCGCGCGGCGAGCCTCTAGCCACGCGCGATGCTCCTGCTCACGGCCCTCGGCGATCTTGCTCAAATCCGCGCCGCGGCGGACGAACTCGATCGTCACGACCCCTCGCCGGCCGACGCCGTAAGCTGGTTCGAGGAAAGCCCCGGCAAGTTCCGGCTCGAAGTCTACGTGCCGACGAAACAGGACGCGGCGAGCGCGCAAGCCATTGTCGGCGCCGCCGCGCCTGAGCTGCACCTGAAGCAGAAGCGCGTGAAAGCCGCCGACTGGGTGGCGATGTCGCTCGAGGGCCTGCCCGCCGTGCGCGCGGGACGCTTCGTCGTCGCCGGCTCCCACGCGCTGAAGGGGGAAAACGGCGGGCGCACGAAAATCTGGATCGAAGCCAGCGAAGCCTTCGGCACTGGCCACCACGGCACCACCTGGGGCTGTCTGATGGCGCTGGAAGGCGTGATGCGCGATCGCCGGCCCTCGAATGTGCTCGACGTCGGCGCGGGCTCGGGCGTGCTCGCCATCGCCGCGGCGAAGTGCGGCGCCGAGGCATTGGCGATCGAGATCGATCCGCGCGCGGCGGCGATCGCCGAAATTAACGCACGTCAAAACAAGGTGTCGACCCGCGTGCGCGTGATCGCGGGCGACGGCGCGCGCCATATCGCCGGCAAACAATTCGATCTTGTGTTTGCGAACATCCTGATGCGGCCGCTGATCCGCCTCGCGCCGAAACTCACGCGCGCCGTTGAACCTGGCGGGGCGTTGATTCTGTCAGGGTTGCTGCGCGCGCAAGCGCCGCTGGTGCGCGAGGCTTATGCTTCGCGCGGCTTGATCCTCCAGAAGCAGATCCCGAAGGAAGCGTGGATGACGCTAGTGTGGCGAAAGCCTCACCGTGAATAGACGTTGAACGCGAACCAGCACGGCGCCTCGTTGCAGTGCGCCATTACGGCCTGGATGTCGTAATTGCCCGTCGCGATCGGACGCACGTGAATCACCGGCACCGCATCGTCCAGCACGTCTTGCGCGATGAGCTGATCGTTGGCCGCGAACAGCCGCAAATCCAGATTGGCGCAGCGGTGATCGCACACACCGACGATGCGATAGTCCTGCCCGGCGCGCAGCATCACGGTGAAACGTCGCGCGCGGTGGTCCGGCAATCCGCCGGCGAAGGGGCCGGCCGCGCGCGCATAGCCCCGCTCCGTGAGCGGAATTTCGGCGCGCGCCAGACGCTGGGCCAATTCGCGGGCGAACGGGTCGGGCACTTGGGCCGCCGCGGGTCCCGTCAGGACCGCCAGCGCCGCCAATCCCGCCGCCGCTTTTTTCACCCAACTGAACATGCGTCTCCGCCGAAGCCGGTTTCCGCGAGGTTCGCCCCTTAAACCTCTCCGTCCGATGCCTTAGACTCAAGCCACTGAACCGGGCCTGAACTTGGGCCGAAAAGGACGCAAGACGTGTTCCAGACCTACGACGATCCAGGCGGCCCCGCACTGGGCCGCAAACACTTGCCCCGCTTGAGAAAAGCCCTGAAGGCCGCCGGTCTCGACGGTTTCATCGTCCCCCACGAGGACGAATGGCAAAACGAATATGTGCCCCCCGCCTATGACCGGTTGGCCTGGACGACGGGGTTCACCGGCTCGGCCGGGGCGGCGATCGTGCTGGCCGATGAGGCCGCGGTCTTTGTCGACGGCCGGTACACGCTGCAGGTCCGCGCGCAGGTGGATGGCGAACTGTTCCAGTATCGGGATCTGATCGACGGAGGGCCGGCGGGGTATTTGCGCGAGCGTGCGCCGGCAGGCGCCAAGATCGGCTATGACCCAAGACTGCACAGCCCCGACAGTCTCGAACGGCTGAGGACCGCGGCCGAAAGCGCGGGCGTCACGCTTGTCCCCGTCGCACGCAATCCGATCGACGAGATTTGGGACGACCGCCCGCCGCTGCCGATGGCGAAAGTCGTGCCCCAGCAGGCCACGTACACCGGCGAGGACGCGTCCTCGAAGCGGCATCGCTTGGGAGAAGGCTTGGGCGCTGACGGCGCGGATGCCGTGGTCATCACCTCTCCTGCTTCGATCGCGTGGCTATTCAACGTCCGCGGAGGTGACGTCGCGCGCACGCCACTGCCCCTGGGCGAAGCGATCCTGCGCAGCGACGGCACGGCCGATCTCTTTCTCGCCGACGAGAAAGTCTCGCCCGAGCTGAAGCAATGGCTTGGCAACCAAGTCGCGGTGCGGCCGAGCGATGAGCTTGCGCCGGCGCTGCGCGAACTCAGCGGCAAGAAAGTGAAGCTCGATCCATCGACTGCTTCGGCCTGGTACTTTGAGCAATTGCGCGAAGCCGGCGCAGAAGTGGTGCGGGGGCAAGACCCCGTCGTACTTCCACGCGCTTGCAAGAACGCGGCGGAGATTGAGGGCGCGCGCAAGGCGCACCGTCGCGACGGCGCAGCTATCTCGCGCTTCCTGCATTGGCTCGCGACCGAAGGTCAAAGCGGCAAGGTCGAAGAGATTGAAGCGTGTCAGAAACTCGAAGGCTTCCGGCAACAGACGGGCGCCCTTAGGGATCTTTCCTTCGACTCCATCTCGGGCGCGGGGCCGAATGGCGCCATCGTCCACTATCGCGTCACGAAGAAAACAAACCGGCGCCTGGCGCGCGGCGCGCTCTTCCTGATCGATAGCGGGGGCCAGTATCTCGACGGCACCACCGACATCACGCGCACCGTGCCGATCGGGCGTCCGAACAAGGAAATGAAGGAGCGCTTCACCCGCGTGCTCAAGGGCCACATCGCGCTGGCTCGCGTGCGCTTCCCGAAAGGCACGACGGGCCACCAACTCGACGCGCTCGCGCGCATGAGCCTGTGGGAAGCCGGCCTCGATTACGACCACGGCACCGGCCACGGCGTAGGCGCCTATCTCGGCGTGCACGAAGGGCCGCACCGCATCGCGAAGCTTGTCAACACCCAGCCGCTTGAACCCGGAATGATCGTCTCGAATGAGCCCGGCTATTACAAAACCGGCGCCTACGGCATCCGCATCGAGAATCTGCAGGTGGTCACACCCGCCGCCGACATCGAAGGCGGCGAGCGGCCCATGCTCGGCTTCGAGACGCTGACGCTGGCGCCCATCGCCCGCGAGCTGATCGTCAAGCAGCTCTTGACCAAGGAAGAGATTGTCTGGCTCAACGCGTACCACGCGCGCGTCCGCGACGAGATCGGTCCGCAACTCGACGGCGACGCGAAAGCCTGGCTGGAAGAGGCAACCAAGCTGATCTAATCTCGCCGTCCCATCTGGGAGGGAGACTTATGTCGAACGCTGATCCTGTGCGCGCGCTATACGCGGCCTTTGCGAAGGGCGACATGCCGGCAGCGCTGGCGACGATGTCGCCTGACATCGTATGGAACGAAGCGGACAATTATCCATACGCCGATCGCAATCCATATGTCGGCCCACAGGCCGTTCTCATTGGCGTATTCGCTCGGATCGGCGGTGATTGGGAGAACTTCACCGCCACCTCTAACGAAATCATCGAGGACGGCGATACGGTTGTATCGCTCGGCTATTATGGCGGCACGTTCAAAGCCACCGGCAAGGCGATGCGCGCACAGTTTGCACACGTCTTCCGAGTGAAGAACGGCAAGATCACAGCGTTTCAGCAATACGCCGACACGCTCGGCACCGCGCGAGCTATGCAAGCCTAGCGCCTGATTGACGGCGTCGCGCCTTCTCGAGTCGGGCCTAAAGACTGCGCTCCTTTACAGGACCGCCGCCTCGCGCTTTGCTGATCCCAGCGAGGGAGGAACACCATGGCCGAGGACATTTGCGGCGCGCCCAGCCGGCGCGGGCTGATGCAAGGCGCGGCGCTGATCGCGGCGATGACGCCGGCGATTGCCGACGCGGCGACGCCGAACCGGCGCGCGATCGAGCGCGCGGTCGACCAACAGAAAGATCAGACC
>JAEWNX010000417.1 GCA_023461135.1 Pseudomonadota bacterium | reverse complement strand
TGGCCGGGCGGGTCCATCAGATTCAGGACGTAGGGCTCGCCGGCATTGGCTTTGTAGTTGAGGCGCACTGTCTGCGCCTTGATGGAGATGCCGCGCTCTTTTTCGATATCCATGGAGTCGAGCACCTGCTCGGTCATCTCGCGCGCGGAGAGCGCGCCGGTCTCTTGGATGAGACGGTCGGACAAGGTGCTCTTGCCGTGGTCGATGTGGGCCACGATGGAGAAATTTCGGATGCGGTCGCGGGGAGTCATTGCGGCGGTAGGTATAGAGACGCACGCGGGGCGCCAAGCATGGCGGCTGCGTCAGTTCGGCATTAGGGCGAAAAATACCGCGTAAAACAGCACCCATGCGCCCGCGAGGAGCCAAGTCTGCACGCGCGGGCTGACGCGGGGCGTCAGCGCCCGTCCGATCAGAGCAACGCCGATGGAGACGATCAGGAACCGCGGCAAACGGGCGATGATTCCGGCGAGCGCGAAGGCGGGCAGCGACGCGCCCGCGTAGGGGGCAAGGATGGCGTAGACCTTGAACGGCGTGGACGAGATTGGGCCGAGAAAGGTCGCCATGAACCAGTTGTCGGCCATTGCTTCGCCGGCGCGCGCAGCCATCGCGTCGCTAATGGCTGGAACGGCGAGCACTGCTTCGCGCGCCGTTGCGGGATCGCTCGCGCTCCAGAGATACATGATGGCGCCGCCGACGCCCGCGCCGATGGCGGCGATGAGCGAGGCGCGCGCTGCGTCCTTCACACCGCGTTTGAGGCCGATGTAGCTGAGCAGCACGTCGGGGACGAAGAAGAAGAGCGTTGCCTCCGCGACGCCCCAGATGAAGGCGGCGATGTCGATTGGGCGGAGCACGTTCATGCGGAGAGGTGCGGCAGGTCGAGTTTCAGGCCGAAATGCGCGCGCTCGCCGCTCGCTGTCTCGAAGCCGCCGACGATTTTGGCTTTGCAGCGGATGACGATGTCCGGCGTGCCGGCGGCGATGAGATCGGCGCGGTAGGCGCGCGCGTTGGCGCGGGAGAGGTAGCCGGCGCGCTGGCCATTTAGGTGCACGGCGACGGCTTGATCGTCGTGGGGATTGGAGTCTTCGAGCACGAGCGTGGCGGTGACGATGTCGCCCTTCTCGCCCGCGCTTTCGAGCACGCGCTGGTACTGGGACACGCCGACAACGTCGACGCCGAACTTTCCCGGGCCGGTGAGTTCGATTTCCATGGCCTCGACTTAGCACGGGAATAGGCCACCCGCCGCATTGACGCCCCGGCCCCGCTCCCCTAAATCCGCCCGCTTCTACCCAAGACTACGTGCCCGGATGGCGGAATTGGTAGACGCACCAGCTTCAGGTGCTGGCGCTCGCAAGGGCGTGGAGGTTCGAGTCCTCTTCCGGGCACCATCGCTTTTCTTAAAGTTGGTCGCCGTGCGCTTGGGCTGAAGTGGCTCGCATGCTAGGCGCGGAGCATGAAGAAGCTCACCCTCGCCCTCGCCTGTTCTGTTCTTGCGGCCTGCGCCACAGCGCCTGGCGGGGGCGGCGGCGAACATGAGCACCACGCCGTTTCCTCCGCCGGCATCGCTGCGAGCTGGGACGCGGCGCAGATCGATCCGATTTTGGCGCGGACGTCGCGCCTGCACCTGGCGCCCGACCTGTCCGGGCTGACGCCGGGCGAACAGACCGCGGTGCGCGAACTGCTGCAGGCGGGCGAGGCGATGCATCGCCTTTACATCGCCCAGCGCCATCCTCAGGCGCTCGCGGCGGCGCAGTTCGTGGCGGAGCATCCCGAGCTTACGGGGGTGCGCGATCTTTTCCGGCTGAACGCGGGGCCGATCGCGACGACGCTCGACAACACGCGCGAACCTTTCTTGACCGTGGCGCCCGAAGCGTCGTCGCGGAACGTGTATCCCGCCGGCGTGACGCGCGAGACGATGGACGCGTTCGTCGCCGCCAATCCGGCGCGGCGCGAGACGCTGCTCGACGACCGTACCGTCGTCGTGGACGCCACCGACGAAAACCGCGCGCACGCGCTGATGGTGCTCGACCACCATCCGGTGCTGGACACGCTGCACCCAGGCCTGCGCCAGCGCCTGCAAAGCGAACAGACCTATCTGGCGCTGCCCTACTCGGTCGCCTACGCGCACGAGATCCTTTTCATCAACGAACGGCTCAACGCGGCCGCGGACGCCGTGGAAGATGGCGATGCGGCGTTTGCGCGGTATCTGCGGCTGCGGGCGCGCGATCTGCTGGCCGACGATTACGAAGGCGGCGATGCGGCCTGGGTGACGGGCGACTTTACGGGCAATCTGAACGCGCAGATCGGGTCGTACGAGACGTATGACGATGCGATGTATGGCGTGAAGACATTCTTCTCGTTGTCGCTCTTGGTGCGGGACCGGGCGCGGAGCGCCGAATTGCAGGAAGCGCTTGAGGACATCCAGCGCGTGGAAGATGCGCTGCCGTATGAGTCGGACCGCGAAGTGCGGAGCGACATTCCAGTCGGGGTCTACAACATCATCGCCGATTTCGGTCAGGCGCGTGGGGCGAATACGGCGACGATCTTGCCGAACGAAGCGTATCTGGCCCGGCAGTACGGGCGCACCATTCTGATGCGCGGGAACATCCTGCTCAACGACGAGCTGTTCCAGGAAACGCACCGTGCGTTCGCGGCGGCGGTGGTCGATGCGCAGGCGAACGATCTGACGCCGGAGGGCGGCTTTTATCGCACGCTGTGGCATGAGATTGGACACTATCTCGGCGTCGATCAGACGGCGGACGGGCGCGATCTCGATGTGGCGCTGGAGGACACGGCGGACCTCCTGGAAGAGATGAAGGCGGACCTGGTCTCGCTGACCTCGGCGCGGATTTTGAACCAGCGCGATCGTATTACGGATGCGCAGTTGCGTGGGATTTATGCGTCGGGCATTCGGCGCGTGTTGCAGAAGAACCGGCCGCGGCGCGAGCAGCCTTATCAGACCATGCAACTGATCCAGTGGAACTGGTATCTTGAGCACGGCGCGCTCAGGTTCGACAATGGGCGGCTGCGTATCGACTATCGGCGTTATCCTGACGCCGTGACCGGCTTGCTGCGCGAAGTGCTGGCGATTCAGCGCGCGGGCGATCGGGCGCGGGCGAATGCGTTCGTGGAGCGCTGGACGCAATGGCGGCCGGACTTGCACGAGGTCATCGCGCAGCGCATGCGCGAGAGCGAACGCACGCGCTTTACGCTGGTGACGTACGAGGCGCTGGACGGCCCGCGGGGAAATTGATGGAGCGCCGAGCGAAACCCGAAACTGTCTGTGCGCAAGGCGGCGGCGCGCATGATGCGGCGACGGGCGGCGTTGCGCCGGCGATCCAGCCTTCCACCACGTATCTGCGCGGGCCCGACAACGAGCTCGTCACCGAGAATTTCTATAGCCGCTACGCCGCGCCCAATGTGCGCGCGGCGGAGGCCGCCAACGCCCAACTGGAAGGCGCGG
>JAEWNX010000416.1 GCA_023461135.1 Pseudomonadota bacterium | reverse complement strand
CAAATTATCGAGCGCCGCAAGGATGCGGCCGTGCTGATCGCCGGGGGTCGGGTCCAGCACCGCGCCTGCCGCGCCCGCGTACACGACGATCGACACCCGATCGCGCGCGTTCAACTGATCGACCAGCATGCGGAAGCTTTGCTGCACCAGAGGCAACTTGTTCGGCTCGCCCATCGAGCCCGACACGTCGAGCAAGAGTACGAGGTTCAAAGGCGGCCGCTCGCGCGGCACAATGTTGTAGCCCTGCAAGCCGATATGCACGAGCTGACGGCCCTCCGCCCAAGGCGAGGGCGCGACCGTCACGTTGGTGGAGAAGGGTTGCGTGCGGTTCTGCGGCAATGGGTAATCGTAACGGAAATAATTGACCAATTCCTCGATGCGCACCGCATCCTGCGGGGGCAGGCGGCCCGCGTTCAGCATGCGCCGCACGTTGGAATAGGACGCGGTATCAACGTCGATCGAGAACGTTGAAACCGGTTCTTCTGCAACGATGTGGATCGGATTGACCTCCACATCCTCGTAACGCTCACGATCGACATCGCCGGGCATCGGCTGTGGCGCGGTTTGCGCATAAGGCGCGCTTGCGCCCATGCGCGCGGACAGAGCGCCCATCTCCATCGCAACTGGCGGCGGAGGCGGCGGCGGGGGCATCGGCGGCGGCATTGGCGGCGGCGGCGTTTGCGCGACGCAGGCTGCGAGAAGAAGCGCGGCCAAGAGGCTCGCGCGCTTTGTATGTGTGATCATGGACGTTCCCCTCCACCGTCCGGACACGGTGCTGTTGACGTGGTAAGCGAGCCCGCCGAACGCGGCCAAGATGAGGCGTGCGCGCGGCGCTTTTCGCATTCACGGGCATGTGTGCGTGACTCGGCGTGCGCGTCTAGGCGGTCTTAGCGCCGGCGCCGCTCGCGTTCGGCGAGGCGGCGCTGTTCGGGAATCCAATCGCGCACCAGCGTGTCCAGAACGCTGAGGGGCACGTCGCCCTTGAGTAGCACCGCGTCATGGAAGCCGCGCACATCGAAGTCGGCCCCGAGCGCATTGCGAGCCTCTTCGCGCAGACGCGCGATCTCGCGGCGGCCCAGCTCGTAGCCGCAGGCCTGGCCGGGCCAAACGATGTAGCGATCGACTTCGGTGGCTATCACGCCGGGCATGTCGCCGGTTGTGGCCGTGAGATAGTCGATCGCCTCCTGGCGGGTCCAATTCTTCGAATGCAGGCCTGTGTCGACGACCAGCCGCGCCGCGCGCCACAATTGCCAGCGCAGATAGCCGATGCGGCCGACGGGGTCGCCTTCGTAGAAGCCCTGCTCGTCCGCGAACTGTTCGGCATAGAGGCCCCAGCCTTCGCTATAGGCGTTGAACGAGACCAGGCGCCGCAGCAGCGGCGCATCGCGGTTCTCTTGCGCGAGGGCGGTCTGGAAGTGGTGGCCGGGCACGGCTTCGTGGAAATCCTGCGTCGGCAAATCGATGCGGGTCATCTCCGCGAGATTGCGCAAATTGATGTAGTAGATGCCGGGCCTGTCGCCCTCGAGCGAGGCGGGCTCGTAATAGGCGCCGGGCTGACCTGCTTCGAGCAAGGGCGGCACGCGGCGCACTTCGAGACGCGCCCGCGGCAAGCGTCCGAACCATTGCGGCGCCCGCTCCAGTACGCGGTTCACGCGCGCCTGCACGTCGGCCATCAGTTGCGCGCGGCCGGCATCGCTGTCCTCGTACTGGTAGCGCGGATCGGCGGTGAGCTGCGCCAAGCGCGCGCCGACCGGCCCGGCCGTCAACCCGACCCGCCGCAGGGCGATATCGAGTTCGTTGCTCAGCGCGCGCACGCGTTGCAGCCCGATGCGGTGGATTTCGTCCGGCGCCAGCGTGGTGGTGGTCTCGATCCGGAGTGCGGCGATATAGAATTCGGCGCCGTGGGGCAGGTTGGAGACGCCGGCCACATCCGTCGCATTGCCCCGGTCCGCGCGCAAAAAGATGCCCGCGCGCTGGTGCGCGGGCAGGATATGATCGCGGACAATCACTTCCGCCCGCGCGAGATAGCCTGCATTGCGTTGCTGCATTGCTGCGCGCGCGGCCGGATCGGTCACGCCTGCCGCCAGCGCATCCAGCTTGCGCTGCAGCGCTGTGACGTAAAGCTGCTGCGCGGGCGGAAGCGCCATCACGCTGTCCAGCGCAGCAATGGTGGCGTCCATGATGAAGAGAGGGGGGCGCACGCCATTGCCGGCGTCGATGCGCGCACGCGCCGTTTCATTGTCGATAGCGTCCGCCACCGCGCGCAGCCGCGTCAGATAGGCTTCGGCGTCTTCCGGCGTTGCGATCTGGTGGCGCTCGTCGAGGAAACTCGGCAGCGTCAGGAACGCGCTGTCCATCTGGTTGAGCACGTAGGGACTAAGGCCGCCCAGCGGAGAGAAATCGCCGTACCCGAACGCCGCACCGGACGCCGCCGCTTCGAATTGCTCGCGCAGAATGGAGAGCGTCAGCGCTTCTTCCGCGTTCAAGCTGCCGGGATCGAGCGCGCGCAATTCGGTGTAGCGGCGCAGCGCGGCGCTGCGGCGCGCTTCGAGCGCGAGCGGAGAGCGATCGTCAAGGCGATCGTTGTAACGCCCGCCCGCGGCCTCCTCGGAGACGCCCGCTTGGGTCGCGAGCTCGGGGCTGTCGGCGAGGATTTCGCGCGTCCAGTCGGCCAGCCGACCGTCGAAGGCGGTCATCGGTTGCGGTCCGCGGGGCCCACACGCGCTTGTCCCGACGACAAGCGCCAGCATCACGACCCAACCCAGAACCTTCATCCGCCCCTCATGTGATTGCGCCAGCCCGGCGCGGGGCCCGGACATAGCACGCTCGGCGGAGCGGAAAAGCGCTCTGACGGCGTTTCGATTGCGCTCGGCTGTTGCGGATTTGCCGCTTTCGTGGTTGGAGAGCCGCCGTGGTAGGGAACTCGCGGAGACACCCATGACGACCGCCCAGGGCGGCCAGCAGACGCTTGGCAAAATCCTCTTCTATCGCCAGCTCGAGCCGCTCTCGATTGAGAAGCACAGCAAGCTGGGCGTCAGCTCGGTGAGCAATCCATTCTCGTTCCTGGCCGAAACGCACCTGGTGCCGCTCACGGTGGACGAGTTCGGTCTCGCAGCCGTCTGCTATCCGATCATTTTCGACACCCAGACCAAGACGCCGCTCGCGGTCATGGGCCTTCGTCCCGGGATGAACGTCTTCCTCGGCGCCGATGGCTCGCTCGACCCGGAAGTCTATCTGCCCGCCTTCGCGCGCCGTTACCCGTTCCTGCCGATCATCGCCGGCGGCGATCAAAAGCAGGCGCCGGCTCAGGCGCAGGACGGAGACAAGGTGCTGGTGTGCATCGACCGCGCCGCGAAGATGCTCTCCACCACGCCGGAGCTGCCCTTCTTCGAAGGCGACAAGCCCTCGCGCTACACCCAGGACGCGATCCAGTTCTGCCGTGAGTTCGACGCGCTCGGCCGCCGCACGCAGGAATTCATCAAGCTGATGGACCAGCACGGCCTGTTCGAACTGACCCCGCTTGCTCTGCCGCGCGCCAAGCCGGACGGCACGCCGGACGAGCCGGCCAAGATCGGCGAATACCTGCGCATCTCCGAGCAGAAGCTGAATGCGCTGCCGAAAGACACGTACATCGAACTCCGCGACAAGGGCGTCTCGGCAGTCATGCACGCGCACCTTCTGTCGTTGGGCTTGTGGCCGAAGATCCTATCGCGCGCCGCGCGCATCCAGGCTTCGACCCCGCTCAGCAACTGAGCGCCGTTCAGACACGTACTAAGGAGCGCCTCTCCCGAAAGGGAGGGGCGCTTTCGTTTGTGCCGCATTGGCGGGGGAGTGGGCGGGACGGTATGCCGCTCGGGATGCGTACGCTTTTCGCTTTCGTCGCCTCATTGTTCGCCGCGTTCGCCGCTCCGGCGGATGCCCAGCAACTGCTCGGGCCGCGCCGTGTGGAAACGTCGCTGCACGCCTCGCGCGCGGCCATCGCGCCGGGCGAAACATTCACCATTGTCCTAAGCCAACGCATCGCCGAAGGCTGGCATACGTACTGGCGCAATCCGGGCGCGGCCGGGGAACCGACGGACATCACATGGGCGTTGCCGCAGGGCTTTGAGGCGGGGCCAATCCAATGGCCTGCGCCCGCGCCGCTGCTCGCGCTCGGCCTCGTCAATTACGGCTATTCGGACGAAGTGCTGCTGCCCGTCGAGATGCGCGCGAGCGCCAATACGCGGCCTGGGGAAACGGCGCAGTTTACGGCGAATATCTATCTGGTGGTTTGCTCGGAAGACACCTGCGTGCCGGAGGAGAGCACCGTTTCGCTTGCGCTGCCGATCGCGGCGCAAGGGCGTGACGATCCGGAATGGGCTCAGCGCATCGCGGATGTGCTCGCGAACCTTCCGCGCCGCGACGACTCAATCACTGCGCACATTACCGCTGGCGCCTCGCCGGTCCTGAGCATCGCGCTTCAAGGCGCACGGGATCCGTATTTCTTCGCGTTCAACCGCGACGCCGTCGACTACGCTGAAGACCAGCGCGCCAGCAGCGGCGCGGAAGGTTTCAGCATCGCGCTGCCGGCCGGCGTCGAGCCGCCGGGACAGGAGCCGCTCGAGGGCTTGCTGACAT
>JAEWNX010000415.1 GCA_023461135.1 Pseudomonadota bacterium | reverse complement strand
GAGAACGTCTGGGCCGGCATGTCAAAGTTGAAGCCGGTGCGCGGGCGCATGGAGCATGTGGGTCAAAGCAAATCCGGCGGGCACGTGTTTGTTGATTATGCGCACACGCCGGACGGGCTCGATGTGTTGTTGCGCGCCGCGCGGCCGCATGCGCCGGGGCGCATTATTGCTGTGTTTGGGTGCGGCGGCGACCGCGACGCGGACAAGCGTCCCAAGATGGGCGCGATTGCCGCGCGGCACGCCGACATAGTGATCGTCACGGACGACAATCCGCGCGGCGAAGATCCCGCCGCCATCCGCGCGCAAATCCTCAAGGCCGCGCCGAACGCGACCGAGATTGGCGATCGTGCGCAGGCGATCCGGGAAGCTGTGTCGATGCTGAAGCCGGGCGATGCGCTGATGATTGCCGGCAAGGGGCACGAGACGGGACAAATCATCAAAGGCGTCACGCATTCGTTCTCGGATCAGGACGTGGCGAAGGCTGCGCTGGAGGCGCAATAGTGAGCGAACTTTGGACCGCCGAAGAAGCCGCGCGCGCAACGGGCGGAGACCTAGCCGGCGATGCATGGACTGCCGGTGGCGTTTCTATCGATACACGCACGCTCGAGCCGGGCGATCTGTTCGTCGCGCTGAAGGATGTGCGCGATGGGCACGACTTTCTGGCGCAGGCTTTCGTGAGCGGCGCATGCGCGGCGCTGATCTCGGATGCGAGCAAGGCTGAGGGGCTTGGGCCGGCGCTTGTTGTTGGCGATGTTCTCGATGGTCTGCGCAAGCTCGGTGAGGCGGCGCGGGATCGGAGCGCGGCGAAGCGCGTGGCAGTGACGGGATCGGTGGGCAAGACGTCGACGAAAGAGGCGTTGGCGGTTTGCCTTTCCGCGAGCGGCGCTACGCATCGTTCGGTGAAGAGCTACAACAATCATTGGGGCGTGCCGCTGACGTTGTCGCGCATGCCGCGTGAGAGCCAATTCGCGGTGTTCGAAATTGGCATGAACCATCGCGGTGAAATTCTGCCGCTGACGCAGTTGGTGAAGCCGCACGCCGCGCTCGTCACCACCATTGCGCCTGCACACGTTGAGAATCTCGGGTCTCTCGAAGCCGTCGCTGATGAGAAGGGCGACATTTATGCCGGCCTCGAACCCGGCGGCGCGGCGATCGTTCCCGCCGATGCGCCGCACGCGAGCCGTCTGGTCGCCGCTGCTGAACGCAACGGCGCGAACCTCGTTCGCTTCGGCCGGGGCGCCGAGTGCGAGGCGCGGCTGCTGAAGTTCGACATGGATGAGAGCGGATCGACGGCGGAAGCGGAAATCCTCGGACGCATTATCCGCTATCGTGTTGGCGTCGAAGGCGCGCACTGGGCGCTCAATTCGGTCGCGGCGCTTGCGGCGGCGGATGTTGTCGGCGCCGATCTCGAGGCGGCAGCGCATGCGCTTGAGCATCTGCGCGCGTTCGACGGGCGCGGCGTCGCCCAGCGCGTGGACGCGCCGTTCGGCTCGTTCATGCTTGTGGACGACGCCTACAACGCCAACCCCGCTTCCATGGCAGCGGCGTTTTCCACACTCGCGGCGCGAAAACCCCGCGAGGGCGGGCGCCGCATCGTTGCGCTTGGGGATATGTTGGAACTCGGCCCCGACGAGCGCGCGTATCACGCGGGGCTGGCGCAACCTTTGGAACAGGCGGGCGTCGATCTGGTGTTCGCGGCGGGCCCGCGCATGGCCGCGCTCATGGAGGCGCTTCCCGCTTCGCGCCGCGGCGGCTATGCCGAGAACGCCGACGCGCTGAGTCCCATCATTGCGAACGCGTTACGTTCTGGGGACATCGTGTTGGTGAAGGGATCGAACGGCTCGAAGATGAGCCGCGTGGTCGCAGCGCTGGCGGCGCTTAGAGGGGAAGCGAATGCTTGAGCTCTTGGGGCAGTTCGAAGAGCGCTCGCAATTCTTCAACCTCTTCAACTACATCACCTTCCGCACCGGCGGTGCGATGTTTACGGCGATGATCCTCGCTTTCGCGTTCGGCGCGCCATTCATCGGCTGGCTGCGCAAGAAGCAAGGCAAGGGTCAGCCGATCCGCGAAGACGGCCCACAAGGGCATCTGCTCACGAAGAAGGGCACGCCGACGATGGGCGGGCTCATCATTCTTATTCCGCTCATGATTGCCTCGCTGCTCTGGTCCGATTGGAGCAGCGCTTATGTGTGGGCGGTGCTGCTGGTGACGGTCGGCTTCGGGCTCATCGGCTTCATCGACGACTTCGCCAAGGTGACGAAGCAGCACCATGGCGGCTTGTCCGCCAAAATGCGGCTGGCGCTCGAGTTCACATTCGCGCTCGTGGCGGCGGTGATCATGCTCGGCGCGGAGTGGATCGCGACGGCGCCGACGCAGACGCATGACATCATGGGTTTCGTCCGCGCGCTGATGGCCGGCGATCCGCTGACGGCCGTGGCGCTGCCGTTCGTCACCGGCTGGGGCGTCCAGTTGTTCGCCTTCTACGTGATCTTCGCGATGATCGTCATCGTCGGCTTCGGCAACGCGGTGAACCTTACCGATGGCCTCGATGGCCTCGCGATCGTGCCGGTGATGATCGCGGCCGGGGCATTCGGCTTGATCTGCTATCTCGTCGGCCGTGTGGATTATTCCACCTATCTGGGTATACCGCATGTCGCCGGCGTCGGCGAGCTGGCCACCATACTCGGCGCGCTCCTGGGCGCCTCGCTGGGTTTTCTCTGGTACAATGCGCCGCCGGCGCGCGTGTTCATGGGCGACACCGGCTCGCTGGCTCTCGGCGGTTTGCTTGGCGCGGTTGCGGTGGCGACCAAGCACGAGATCGTGCTGGCGATCATCGGCGGTCTGTTCGTGCTCGAAACCCTGTCGGTGATGCTGCAAGTTTTCGTGTTTCAGCGCACGGGCAAGCGCGTGTTCCTGATGGCGCCGATACATCATCACTTCGAGAAACTCGGCTGGCAGGAACCCACGATCGTGATCCGCTTCTGGATCATTTCGGTTATTTTCGCGCTGGCCGGCTTGGCGACATTGAAGTTGCGTTAACGGCGCGAAGCAGCGCACACCCCGAATTCTTTCGGCGGCTGGAGAGGATCGGATGATTCCGATCACGGAATTCAAGAACCGCGACGTTGCGGTGTTCGGCTTGGCGCGCACTGGGCTCGCCGCCGCACGCGCGCTGACCGCCGGCGGGGCGCGTGTGCATGCGTGGGACGACAACGATGTCGCGCGCGCCAACGCGGAAGCCGCCGGCGTTCCGGTTTCCGACATCAACAGCCGCGACTGGCGCAGTTTCGCCGCGCTGATCCTCTCGCCCGGCGTGCCGCTGACGTTTCCAGAACCGCACCGCGTCGTGACGCTGGCCGACGCGGTCGGCGTGCCGATCATGAGCGACATCGAGCTGTTCGCGCGCGCGGTGAACGCACTGCCGGCGACCCAGCGGCCGAAGCTGATCGGCGTCACCGGCACGAACGGCAAATCGACGACCTCGGCGCTGATCGCGCACATCTTGAAGGACGCCAGCAAAGACGTGCGCCTGGGGGGCAATATCGGCGCGGCCGTGCTCGATCTGCCGCCGCTGCACGCAGGCGCCTATTACGTGATCGAACTCAGCTCATATCAGCTCGATCTCACGTCGAGTTTGCGGCTGGACGTTGCGGTGTGGCTCAACACCACGCCGGACCATTTGGATCGACACGGCGACATGGCGGCGTACGTCGCGGCCAAGAAGCGGATCTTCCTGAACCAGGGCGCGGCCGATTGGGCGGTGATCGGCGTCGATGACGTGCATTGCGCCGCGGTGTGCACCGAACTCACGCGCGCCGGCGTGCAGCATGTTGCGCCGATCTCGTCGGGACAGGCGCTGGGGCGTGGTATTTGCGCGCTCGATAGCAAGCTGATCGATGCGCTATCCGGGCGTTCGGAAGTTGTCGCCGATCTCTCCAAGGCGCCTGCGCTCGCCGGCAAGCATAATGCGCAGAACGCGGCGGCGGCCTACGCGGCGCTGCGCGCGTTCAACGTGGATCCGCGCATTATCGTGCAGGCGCTCGGGACATTTCCGGGTTTGCCGCACCGGCTGGAGCGGGCGGGCGTCGTCGAGGGCGTGCGTTTCATCAACGACAGCAAAGCCACCAATGCGAATGCGGCTGCGCAGGCGCTCGCGGTGTATCCGCGCGTCTACTGGATCGCCGGCGGCGTGGCGAAAGAAGGCGGTATCGCCGAACTCGAGCCGTTTTTTCCGCGCATGGCGAAGGCATACCTGATCGGCCAATCCGCGGGGGATTTCTCCGATACGCTGCGCGGCAAGACGCCAGTGACGATGGCCGGCAATTTGGAAGCGGCGGTGAAGCTCGCTTTCAACGATGCGCGCGCCTCCGGCGAGCCGCATCCGGTCGTGCTGCTCTCGCCGGCGTGCGCTTCGTTCGATCAATTCAAGAGCTACGAAGACCGCGGCGAGCAGTTCAAGAAGTATGTGGCCGCGATCGCCGAGGCGCCGCCTGAGCGGAATGGCGCTGCCGCCGGAGGCAAGACGTGACGGCGGCCGCCGCCGCGATCTCCGAACGCTTCGGCGCGGCGATGGAGCGTTGGCGCACGTATGACCGGCCGCTGCTGATCATCGCCGCTATCTTGTTCGCGCTCGGCATTCTGCTGTCCATGGCGACGAGCCCCTCGGCAACGGCGCGCATTCGCATTGACGAAGCGTTCTACTTCGCGCTCCGCCAAGCGGCGTACGCCGCACTGGGCGTCGTGGTGATGTTCGCCGCCGCCGCGCTCGATCCGCGGGGGCTGCGGCGATTGGCGACCGTGCTCGCCGCGATCTTCCTGCCGCTTTGCGCGCTAGCCGCTTGGTTAGGCCCTGAAGTGAAAGGCGCGCAGCGTTGGTTCGACTTCGGCGCCTTCTCGCTTCAGCCGTCGGAGATTCTGAAGCCCGCGCTGATCGTCGTGTGGGCCTGGATGCTTGGCGAAAGCGTGCGAAATCCACGCTTCCCGGGCCGCATCGTCGCGATAGGCTTGTTTGCGCTGACTGCGGTTGCGCTGCTTGCCCAACCCGATGTCGGGCAAACGGCGCTGCTCGCGCTCGTGCTCGGGCCAATGCTGGTGCTGTCAGGCTTGGCGCTGCGCTGGGTGCTCGGCGGCGGCGTGGCGGCGGCGCTGAGCGCGTGGGCGATCTACAGCTTCTATCCGCACGCGCGCGAGCGTGTGGATGCGTTTCTCAGCGACGGCGAGCCTGGCTACCAAGTCGGCCGCGCGCTCCATGCGATCGCGGCGGGCGGCGTATTCGGACGCGGGCCGGGCGAGGGCGTCATCAAAAGGTCACTGCCCGATGCGCACGCTGACTTTGTCTTCGCTGTCGCCGCGGAAGAGTTCGGGTTGCTCGCTTCGCTTGGCCTTATCGCGCTGTTCGGCGCGCTTGCGTTCCGCGGTCTCTCTCGGGCGAGCCGGCTCAACGATCCGTTTGAACAACTTGCCGCAGCGGGGCTGATCACGCTGCTCGTCGCGCAAGCGTCCATTCACATTGCAGTGAACCTTAGCCTGCTTCCGGCAAAAGGCATGACGTTGCCTTTCATTTCGTTCGGCGGTTCTTCGATGATCGGCTCGGCGCTGGCATTGGGGTTCTGTCTCTCTCTTCTCCGCAACCGTCCCGGCGCCTACCTGTATGCCGGGCGCAGACGCGAATAGAATTGTGACGAAAAAAGTCGTCGTCATCGCAGCCGGCGGCACGGGCGGACATCTGTTCCCCGCCGCCGCCTTTGCCGAAGAGATGTTTCGGCGCGGATGGCGCGTGATCCTGATGACGGATGCGCGCGGGCGCCGCTACGCCGAAGGCTTTCCGGCCGAGCGCATCATCGACGTGCCGGCTGCGTCGCTGTCGATGAACCCGATCACGGCGATCCCGAATGCGCTGAAGATCTGGCGCGGCATCAACGAAGCCAAGCGCCATTTCACCCAACTTACGCCGTCGCTGGCCGCCGGATTTGGCGGCTATCCCTCTTTCCCGGCGCTGATGGCGGCGCGGGCGCACAAAGTGCCGATCCTCATTCACGAACAGAACTCGGTGCTTGGCCGCGTCAACCGTGCGATGGCGACGAGCGCATCGATCGTGGCGTGCGGCTTCGAGCGGCTGGAGCGTTTGCCGCTGAAGGCCCAGGACCGCAAGCGCGTCGTCGGCAATCCGGTGCGGCTGCCGATCCTGGCGGTGCGCGAGCGGCCATATCCGGAAGCGCCTGCCGGCGGGCGCATCAACTTGCTCATCATCGGCGGCAGTCAGGGCGCGCGTCTGTTCGGCGAAGTGATCCCCGAAGCGATTGCACTGCTGCCCCAACACGTGCGCGGACGTCTCGATGTCGTCCACCAGGTGCGCGAGGAGCAGGTCGCCGCGGTGAAGAAGACGTACCAGAGGGCCAAGGTGAGCGCCGAAGTCGCGCCGTTCTTCACGGACATGGGTCAGCGTCTCGGGGCGACGCATCTCGTCATCTCGCGCGCGGGCGCCTCATCGGTGACGGAGCTGCAGGTTGCGGGCCGGCCCGCGATTCTGGTGCCGTTCGCAGCCGCGGCGGACGATCACCAGACCGCCAACGCCGAAGGCCTCACAAGCGTCGGTGCGGCGGACCTCTTCACCGAGGAGGATTTCGCGCCGGCCTCGCTCGCCGCCTGCCTGGAGCGGCGCTTCGCCGACCCGCACGGCCTGGCCGTCCGGGCCGCCGCCGCCCGCGCCGCCGCCAAGCCGGAAGCCGCCAAGACGTTGGCGGACCTGGCCGAGTCCGCGGCCCTGTAGAAATGGCGCTCCGGCCTGCATCCAGACCCCGCCCCGGCGGCGGATAAGGGCAGACGCGCCGCTTCCCGGCGCCGGGAGAGTGCAATGACCGTCGAGCTATTTCGCGATTTCTGGTGGCTGATGTTCCCGATCTTCGGGATGGTGATGGCGTGCTGGGGCATGGCGCGCGACGCCCGCGCCGAGGATGAAGTGATCGCGCGCGCCCGCCGTGAGCTGGAGCAACGCCAATGACTTTCGCGGAATTCTTCCACGACTATTGGTGGCTGATGTTTCCCATCTTCGGGATGATGATGGCCGCCAT
>JAEWNX010000414.1 GCA_023461135.1 Pseudomonadota bacterium | reverse complement strand
CGTCCGTACGCATCCAGCACCGCTTCGTGCATGGTTTCACTGAGCGTCGGGTGCGGAAAGATCGTTTCCATCAGTTCGTGTTCGGTGACTTCGGCGTTCATCGCGATCACGTAGCCTTGGATCAGCTCCGTCACTTCGGCGCCGACCATGTGCGCGCCGAGCAGTTCGCCGGTTTTCGCGTCAAAGATCACTTTGACGAGGCCCTGGTCTTCGCCGAGCGCCACGGCTTTGCCGTTGCCGACGAAGGGGAAACGGCCGACGCGGATATCGCGCCCCTGCTCTTTCGCCTTCGCTTCCGTGAGGCCGACGCTGGCGACTTGGGGGTGTGAATACGTGCAGCCCGGAATGCGCTCCTTGATCATCGGATGCGGCTTCTGGCCAGCGATGGCTTCGACGCAGACCACCCCTTCATGGCTGGCCTTGTGCGCAAGCCATGGGCCGCCGGTGACATCGCCGATGGCGTAGAGACCGGCGACGTTCGTTTTGCCATAGCCATCGGTGACAACGTGGCCGCGATCGGTTTTCACGCCGAGCGCTTCGAGCCCGATATTCTCGATGTTGCCGGTGATGCCGACGGCGACAATGGCGTGAGACGCGGTAAGCGTTTCCTGCTTGCCGCCCGATTGAACAACAGCCTCCACCCCCTGCGCCGTCGCCTTCAGCGACTTCGCCTCGGTGGAAGTGAGTATCCTTAGCCCCTCCTTCTCGAAGCGCTTCTTGGCGAAGGCGGAGATTTCTTCGTCCTCAACGGGCAGCACGCGGTCGAGCAATTCGACCACAGTCACCTTCACGCCGAACGCGGCGTAGAACGACGCAAACTCGATGCCGATGGCGCCTGAGCCGAACACAAGCAGCGATTGCGGCCATTCGGGCGGCGTCATTGCATCGCGATAGGTCCAGATGCGCTTGCCGTCGGCCCTGAGACCAGCGGCGGGAATCTCACGCGCACGGGCGCCCGTGGCGAGGATGATGTGCTTGGCGTCGTGCGAGGCGTCCTTGCCGTCCTTGTCTTTGACGATGACCTTTGGCGCAGCGCTGCCCTTCTCCAAGCGCGCTTCGCCCATCAGGACGTCGACCTTGTTCTTCTTAATCAGGAATTGGACGCCCTTCTCCATGCGTCCCGCCACGCCCCTCGAGCGCTTCACGACGGCCTCTTGATTGAAGCTCACGCCCTCGGCCGAGAGCCCGTAGTCCTTCGCGTGCTGGAAGTTGCGATACACTTCAGCCGAGCGCAGCAGCGCCTTCGTCGGGATGCAGCCCCAGTTGAGGCAGATGCCGCCAAGCCGTTCGCGTTCGACGATGGCGGTTTTCAAACCAAGCTGCGCTGCGCGGATTGCCGTCACGTAGCCGCCAGGACCCGAGCCGATGATGATGACGTCGTATTGAACCATGTGCGAAGGCAATACGGCAGTACGGCAATAAGGCAATATGTAAGCGGGCCGTTCCCTATTGCCTTATCGCCTTAAGCGATGCCGAAGGCGTTGCGCACGCCATCCACGACGAACTGCGCCGCCAATGCAGCCAGCAGGATGCCGAAAATGCGCGTCAGCATGGAGGCGACGGTCGGGCCCATGACGCGCGAGATAGGGCCTGCCATGAGGAACGCGATCAGGCAGAGCGCGAGGTTGGCGCCGACGCCGGCGAGCACCATCGCCCGCTCGCCCACGGTCTCGTACTCGTTGAAGAAGAGCATCACCGACGCAATGGCGCCCGGCCCGGCGATCAAAGGAATGGCGAGCGGAAAGACTGAGATGTCATCCTGGTGTTCGGGATGCTTGGCTTGCTCGGCCGCCACCTTCTCGGCGCGCTCGTCGCGCCGTTCGCTGCGTTTCTCGAACAGCATGTCAATGGCGATGAGGAAAAGGAGCAAGCCGCCGGCAATGCGGAAGGCGTCGAGGGAAACGTGAATCTGCTCCAACAGCCATGCGCCACCGAAGGCGAACGCGAGGAGAATGCCGGTGGCGATGGCGATGGACTTCCACGCCATCTGCCGGCGCCAGGCCGGGGTCATGCGCGACGTCATGGTCGTGAACATCGGCGCCATCGCCACAGGGTCGATGGCGACGAAGAACGTTACGAACGAGGCGAGCAGAACCGAGAGCACGCCGCTCTCTTAAGCCGATTCAGACCGGACGCACCGGCAATTCCAGGACGCCATCCTGCAGGCTGTTCGCCAGCGCAACGATGCTGGGCGATGCGGCGTAAAGGGTAAGCGCCAGCGCGGCGAACGCGAGCGGCAGGGCAAGTTTGCGCATGGTTGGCGCAGCGCCGCGGGCGAGCGCGCCCAAGATGGCGCCGAAGATGGAGCCCAACAGGATCGCCGCAACCGGCGCAGCCATGATCCAGATGCGCTGCAGCGTATCGACCGCCGCGGTGAGGAAGAAGCCGTGCAGCAGCAAGAGGCCGGGCGTCAGCAACGACGCGAGCATCAGCATCAGCGCGGCCGCGCCGCCCTTGCGCTCACCGTCTTCCTCCGGCGAACGCGCCGCGCCCGCCTGCTCCACGAACACGGCGGCGAATGCTGCGGCGCAGGCGGCGAAGAACCAAAGCCCGGCGGTCGCGATCAGCTCTTCGGGCATGATCCCCCTTCCCTCGACGGAAGCTAGCCTGCGTCGCGGGGAACCGCGAGATCATATGCACAGCGCTCCACAGCGCTGCGACAATTGGCAAGGCGGGACCGCGGACGCCTTCATCCGCCGCCGCGTCACGTCTCCCGCGGCTGCGACTCCATCAGCGCGCTAAAGCGTTCCCAAGACAGGAAATGCGCCGACTGCGTGCGCGCGACCCGCCAGCGCACGCCGCCCGTCGAGACCGTGAGCTCGCCGATCAACGCCCCGCCGCTGGCGCTATCTGCGCGCACTTCAAACAATGGCGCGGTCTCTTCGCGCGAAATCAGCGCCTTCCCGACCGACATGATCACTTCGGGCATACGCACCCTCCTTCGCGCACACTAGCACAGAGCCACGGCCGCGCGACATCTCTACGGGCGCGCGGGTTGCGCTTGGGCGCGTCGGCTTGCACTTAGGTCGCGATGGAAAGCTATGGCCTAATCTCGACGCTTTGCGCGGCGATCGTTCTCGCATTCATCCTCGGCGCGGTGGCGCGCCGATTCCGGCTTTCGCCGATACTCGGCTATCTGCTGGCCGGCGTCGCGGTCGGTCCGTTCACCCCGGGTTTTGTCGGTGACACCAATCTGGCTCTGCAGCTCGCGGAGATTGGCGTCATCCTTCTGATGTTCGGCGTGGGGCTGAAGTTCTCGCTCGCCGACCTCTGGTCCGTGCGGCTCGTCGCGCTGCCGGGAGCGCTCGTGCAGATGGGCGTCGCAACTACGCTCGGCTATCTGGTCGGCACGCTCATGGGCATGGGGGCCGCCGAGAGCCTGATGCTCGGTTTTTCGCTTTCAGTCGCTTCCACCGTGGTCCTGCTTCGCGAACTGGAGGACCGGAAGCTCTTGAAGACCGAAAACGGGCGCATCAGCGTCGGCTGGCTCGTGATCGAGGACATCGCCATCGTTCTTGCGATCGTCCTGCTGCCGTTGCTGGCGGCGATGGCGCACGGCGACACGGGATCGACGCGCGAAACCTTGACGGCGTTTGGATTGACGGCGCTTAAAATCGGCGCGTTCGTCGCCCTGATGCTGCTGGTCGGGGCGCGATTGTTCCCGTGGCTGATCGTGCGTGTGGCGCATCTGCGGTCGCGCGAGCTCATGTCGCTCGGAACACTTTCTCTGGCTCTGGGCGTCGCGTTCATCGCCTACTTCCTTTTCCAGGCCTCGTTCGCGCTGGGCGCCTTCCTCGCCGGCGTCGTACTCAACCGCAGTAAATTCACGCACAGCATCGCCGAAGATTCGCAGCCGCTGCGCGACACTTTCGCGGTGCTGTTCTTCGTCTCGGTTGGCATGTTGTTCGACCCGATGACGCTGGCGCGGTCTCCCGCCGGGGTCGCCGGCGTCGTGGCCATTATCGTGATAGGCAAGGGCTTGGCCGCCTTCGCGATCACGTCTTTGTTTCGGCTGCCGCTGGAGACGAGCTTGCTGGTGGCGGTCGCCCTGGCTCAGATCGGCGAATTCTCGTTCGTGCTCGCGGACATGGGTCGGCGGTTAGAACTCCTGTCGATGGAGACCTACAACCTCATCCTTGGCGGAGCGTTGATCTCGATCGCTCTGAACCCATTTTTGTTTCGCGCCGTGGAGACGTGGCGGGAACGGCGCAGCGGCGGCACGGGTTGACTTGCCGGCGCGTGAGACCAATATCATGAGACATGGAACGCGCTCTTTCCCTCCGCGCAATGTATGGCCGACGCGACCAATCGCGCGCCTAACCCCTAGCTGCGTCTGACGGCTAGGGGGCCCTGCACACGCTTACACGTCATAAAAACAAAGAAGACCTTGGCGAGCTGCACGTGATCGTGCCCGCTCGGAGATTTGTCATGTCCACGCGCGAAACCCTACAACGGCGCACGCCGATAACCGTAGCCGAAGCAGATCACGACCTGCTGACGGACTTGGCGCTCGCCGCCTTGGACAAGGCGCCGGGTGCTGTGCTGCTGTTCGAGGAGCTCGCGCGCGCGAAGGTCGTGCCTCAATTGCCGCAGTTCGTCGTCGGCATCGGCAGCGTTGCGACCTTCACCTACAACGACTCGCTCTATCGCGATTACACGCTCGTCTATCCGCAGACGGCCGATTTCGCGAAACACAGGATTTCGGTGCTGACCCCCGTCGGCGCGATGCTGCTTGGGCTGGCCGAGGGCCAGGCGATCGACTGGGCCGCGGACGACGGCGTCACGCACCGGATCGCCCTCGAACAAGTCAGGAGCGAAGTGGCGGCCGCGCGCTAGCCCGCTGGCGATTGCCGTCGTCGGCAAAGCTAGAGCAGCATCGCCATTGGGTCTTCCAGGAAGCTCTTGAACGCCTTCAAGAACGCGGCGCCGAGCGCGCCATCGACGACGCGGTGATCGCAGGTCACCGTGACGCTCATCATCGTGGCGATGGCCAGCGCGTCGTTCTTGACGACGGGGCGTTTCTCGCCGGCGCCGATCGACATGATCATGCCGTGCGGCTCGTTGATGATCGACGCGAATTCCTTGATGCCCATCATGCCCATGTTGGAGATCGTGAAGGTGCCGCCCTGATATTCCTCGGGCTTCAGCTTCCTGTTGCGCGCGCGATCCGCCAGATCGGCCATTTCATGCGATATTTGCGCGAGGCCCTTGGTCTCGGCGGCCCAGATGATCGGCGTGATCAGGCCGTGCGGAATGGCGACGGCGACGCCGATATCGGCGTGGTGGTGCAGCGCGATGCCGTCCGGCGTGTAACTGGCGTTGGCTTCCGGCACCAGCTTCAGCGCGAGCGCGGCGGCCTTGATGCACATGTCGTTGACAGAGATTTTCACTCCGCTGTCGGCGAAGCGCTTGTTGATCTCGCCGCGCGCTTTGAGCAACGCGTCGAGCTCGACGTCGATGGTCAGCGGGAAGTGCGGCACGTCGCGGAACGAATCCGTCATGCGCTTGGCGATGGTTTTGCGCATGAGGTCGAGCGGCACGAGATCGTAGCTGCCCGGACGGATGCCCTGGCTCTCCAGCGATTTGAACGGCGCGGGGGCCTGCGCCGCGCCTGGACGGGTGACTTCACGCGATTGCTGCGGCCCTTGCGCTGCACGCGGCGACGTCGCGGCGGCATCCACGTCAGCTTTGACGATGCGGCCGTTCGGGCCGGAGCCTTTCAGGCCGCCAAGATCGATGCCGCCCTGCTCAGCCAGACGCCGCGCCAGCGGCGAGGCGAGGATGCGTTCGCCAGGCGTTGCGCTCGCGGTGACGGTTTGCGGCGTGGGCTTGCGTTCTGATGACGGCGCCGGGGGTTGCTTTTTGGCGACGCTTGGTTCGGCTTTCGCTTCCTGTTTCGGCGCCGGCTTTGCCTCGCCGTCGCCCTTCAGCCGCGCTATCGGCGTGTTGACCTTCACACCCTGCGCGCCTTCCTCGACGAGCAGCGCTTCAATCACCCCTTCATCGACCGCTTCGACTTCCATGGTCGCCTTGTCGGTTTCGATCTCGGCGATGACTTGGCCGGGCTCGATCGTATCGCCAACCTTCACGTGCCACTTGGCGAGGTTACCCTCCTCCATCGTTGGCGAGAGCGCGGGCATGGTGATGTCGGTCATCGGGCGGGCCTTTGTTCGATCGAAACCGGGATCGCGTCGGGCGTCCAGCGGTGCAGGAAGGTGAGATAGGCGAGCGCCAGATAGACGAAGGCGAGGCCGATCCACACGAAGGTTCGGATTATGCCGTCCACGCTCGCGCCGCCCTCAGCGTTGGCTACCACAGCGTTGGCGAGGATGGAGCGGCCGGCGGCGCTGAGCTGTCCCCCGGCGTCGAGCTCTTGCAGGCGCGCGATAAGCCCAGCGTGCGTGGTCGAGGCGCCCAACATCGTGGCCACCAGGAGCGCGAGGATGAGCGTGATGAACAGGAAGCTGCCAAGCCGAGCCGCGAAATTGGCCGAGCCGATGAAATAGTTCAGCGCCACGATATACGCTGAAACAATCGAAAAGATCAGCGACACCGCCACCATCAGGATGTTGGTGAACTCGACCAATTGCTCGACGACTTCGCCTTCGCTCATCATGGCGCAGGCTCCGAGAGGCTGAGCGGCGTCCAGCGCGAGATGCGGCGCTGCATGCGCTCGCTGACGCTCTCCCCTTCGAGGCTGGTGAGCGTGGCGGGGAGGTTTTTCAGCTCCGCGATGTTGAGGCCGATGACGTTGATGACGCCGATGGGGCCGCGCGGGCTTTCCATGCTGGTGGCGACGTACGTGCCGCAATTGGGGCAGATGAGGAAATCCGCCGTCTTGTGGCCGAAGCGATAGCGGTTGAGGCGCATGCTCGAGGTGAGGCGCAGCGAGCCTTCCGGATCGGATGCGGATTTCACGCCGCGCGTGGAGCAAAAGCCGCAGCCGTCCTGGCGGAGACGGACAGGCTCGGCTGTCTCGTACTCCGCGCGCACCGCGCCGCAATGGCATGCGCCGCGATAGATCACCGGTAGGTCACCTGCTTCACCGCATCGACGATCTTGTCGACGTTCGGCAGCGCCAACGCTTCGAGATTAGCGGCGTAAGCGAGCGGCGCATCGACTTGGTGGACGCGCGTGGGCGGGGCGTCGAGATAGTCGAACGCTTCCGCCGTCACACGTGCGCAGATCTCGGCGCCGACGCCGTTTTGGCCCCAGCCCTCCTCCACCGTGACGATGCGGTTCGTCTTCTTCACGCTTTCGAGGATCGTGGCGGTGTCGAGCGGTCGCAGCGTCCGCAGGTCGATGACTTCCGCTTCGACGCCGTCCTTGGCGAGTTCGTCGGCGGCCTTGAGCGCTAGGCCCACCATGCGCGAGTGCGCGGTGATGGTGACATCGGCGCCCGCGCGACGGACCTTCGCTTTCCCGATCGGGACGACCCAATCCTTCACGTCGGGAATTTCGAACTCCACGCCATAGAGCATCTCGTGCTCAAGAAAGACGACGGGGTTCGGATTGCGGACCGCCGCTTTGAGCAGGCCTTTTGCATCCGCCGCATCGTACGGCGCGATGACGATGAGGCCGGGGACATGGCTGTACCAGGATGAATAATCCTGGCTGTGTTGTGCAGCGACGCGCGCGGCCGCGCCATTGGGCCCGCGAAACACGATGCTGGATTTGATCTGCCCGCCGGACATGTAGAGCGTCTTGGCGGCGGAATTGATGATCTGGTCGATCGCCTGCATCGCGAAATTCCAGGTCATGAACTCGACGATGGGCTTCAGCCCCGCCATCGCCGCGCCGACGCCGAGGCCGGCGAAGCCGTGTTCTGTGATGGGCGTGTCGACAACACGCATGGGGCCGAACTCTTGCAGGAGTTCGCGCGTGACTTTGTAGGCGCCCTGATACTCGGCGACTTCTTCGCCCATGACGAAGACGCGGTCGTCCGCGCGCATTTCTTCCGCCATCGCGTCACGCAGCGCATCGCGCACGGTGATCTTCACCATCTGCGTGCCGGTGGGTATTTCCGGATCTAAGCCCCCGCCCCCTTGCGGGGCGGGGGTTGGGGG